>CAYUIJ010000001.1:0-28327 GCA_964444735.1 uncultured Bacteroides sp.
TTATGAACTTATGAAAAAGATTAATGGCGGTACTCAGATGCGTGATGTGTGGAGGGAACACTTGCAGACACCGCGTACAAGCCGCACATGCGGCAACCGGAGCCTGACAGCCTGAACACCGTTAAATTCTTGAACTGAAAATCACCGGGGCGTACGGCTTTTTTCTCGTCTCTTACTGCTTTTCTAATTTTGCCTACGGGCTTTATATCTTATTTTAAGTCTTTCAAATAGAGTTCTAAAGCCCCTGTCATTGAATGAGCTACGGTAGAGGGCGCTTCCAAATCAAGGCGAAAGCCTGCTTCGCGGACAGCTTTTGCTGTTGTAGGGCCGAAACTTCCGATTGCGATATCTTTTTGTTCAAAATCAGGGAAGTTTTTTTTCAGTGCAGCTATCCCTGCCGGGCTGAAAAATATAAGCATGTCATAATCAAACTTCTCATCGGCTTTGAAATCGTTGCTTACGGTTCTGTACATTATAACTTCTGTGTGTTGAAGTTTGTTTTGATCAAGCAAGTCTTTCAGTTCGTCTGTATGTACATCAGACAATGGTACCAGGTACTTTTCGGCTTTATGTTTTATCATTGTAGGTATCAGGTCATTGATTTTTCCTGTATTCCCAAAAAACACCTTACGTTTGCGATATTGAACATATTTTTGTATATAGAGCGCAATAGCTTCTGTTACACAAAAATATTTCATAGTTTCGGGTATGGTAATACGCAGCTCTTCACACAGTTTGAAAAAATGGTCAATTGCATGGCGCGAAGTAAATACAATTGCCGTATAATCAAGTATAGATACTTTCTGTTGTCTGAATTCTTTGGCTGTGACACTTTCTATCTTGATAAATGGGCGGAATACGATATCCACTCCATATTTGTGGGCAATATCATAATAAGGGGATTTTCCGGAAGCCGGCTTTGGCTGTGACACGAGTATTCTTTTGATTTTCAACGTCCTAAAAATTTTATTATCACAACAAACTACTAAAAAACTACCAATATTGTCCGTAATAAAATATATGGTATGATTTCAAGGGCACAAAAGTACACAAATAAATAGAAAGCCCGATATATTTTATCAAAAAAGATATGACAGCTTTCGTAAAATAACATAATTTTGCCAAACAGGAATATTATTCCTATAAATATGAGTTTGTTTGTCACGGACAATTCGAAGTATGTAGTTGTCAGTAGGACAGGAAACAGAAGCAAGCCTTCAAAAAAGAAAATGAAAAAATAAGATTTTATCCATTCTTTTTTTTGCTCTTTGTTAAAAAAAATCCAATTTATAAAGGAATAAAAGATATATTTTGTAATGTAATATATGAATATAATTCCTGCATAGAGACATAACCGTTTTGCTGAATGGATAGATGTGGCGGAGGTATGTGCCGTGTCTGTGTTTTGAAAGATTAGAATACCTGTTATCAGACAGGTGTTCAGAATGGATAGACATTGATATTTCAAATCAAGATAACTTTCTTTTCCGAACAGACTGGAATGGCGTTTAGGGTATATGAATGATTTTAATTGTTGGATGATATAAGTCCTGCTTCTGGCTAATAGAAAAATAAAAAGAAAAAAGCAAATGATAATGGCAGTCATTATTCCATCGTCATTTTCCATGTGATAGGGGAGTGGAGTACCCTCTTTTCCATAGATGATGACCTGGTTTATCATCTGATTCAGTAAAGATGTTTGTGGATATAAATATTCCATTGTGATGGAGTCTGGCTGTAAGCTGTCTGCCGCAAGAGTCGGGCCGGCAGAATCTTTGACTGCTGTCATTGCCTGTATGAGTGAGGTTGTGTCAGTTGGCAATGTCATATGGCTGCAAACTTACGGATGTCCTTATTCCACCATGGTGTGGTATATAGTAATTCTACTGCTTGAGATGGTGTGTTGGCTATTTGCCAGATTTTTGCATGTTCCGGCCGCATGAAGTTTTCTTCTACGGCTTGTTGCAGCATCTTTATCAGCGGATTAAAAAAATGCCTTATATTCAGAATGATAATAGGTTTCAGGTATAGTCCCAACTGTTTCCATGTAATGATTCCAAGCAGCTCTTCCATGGTGCCGCATCCTCCGGGCAAGGCTATAATGCCGTCTGAAAGCTTGGCCATGAGTTCCTTTCTTTCGTGCATGTTGTTGGTTTCTATCAGTTGGGTTAGTCCGTCATGCTGCCATCCTTGTTCTACCATGAATCTGGGAATGATTCCTGTGACTTCGCCTCCATTCTCAAGCACTGCATTGGCACATGCTGCCATGAGGCCCATACGTCCGGCTCCGTTTATAAGATGAATATGCTGCTGTGCCAGGATTTGTCCCAGCTCGGCTGCATATTCAAAGTAGACAGGGTCTATCTTTGTGCTTGAGGCACTATATACGCATACGCGTTGAACGTTGTTCATTGTTTTTTATTTCAGTCCGAAAGCATCTTTTACTTTATCCACATAGTCGAGTTTTTCCCATGTGAAAAGTTCCACGGTAACATCTTTATTGTCTTCGTAGTACGATTCAAAATGTTTGGTTATTATTTGCGGCTTGCGTCCCATATGGCCGTATGCGGCTGTTTCCTGATAAATAGGATTACGTAGCTTGAGGCGTTCTTCAATGGCCTTTGGACGAAGATCGAAGAGCTCTCCGATCTTTTTTGCAATTTCTCCGTCGCTCATGTTCACATGATTGCGTCCGTAGGTATTGACATAGATGTTAATAGGACGAGCCACACCGATGGCATATGAAATCTGTACAAGCATTTCATCGGCTACTCCGGCGGCCACGAGGTTTTTGGCGATATGACGGGCTGCGTATGCTGCACTGCGGTCTACCTTGCTGGGATCTTTTCCAGAGAACGCTCCTCCTCCGTGTGCGCCTCTCCCTCCGTAAGTGTCGACAATGATTTTTCGTCCTGTCAGGCCGGTATCCCCGTGTGGCCCTCCGATAACGAATTTGCCGGTAGGATTCACGTGATAAGTGATACGGTCGTTAAACAGTGCAAGTACTGATTGGTTGTGTATGTTGGCGATAACGCGCGGCATAAGTATCTCTATCACGTCTTTTCGGATTTGTGCCAGCATTTCTTCATCAGCTTTGAGTTGTGCCTCAGGAGTATAGTCTGCTGGTTTGATAAATTCATCGTGCTGGGTTGAAACAACGATGGTATCAATGCGCACAGGACGGTTATTGTCATCATATTCAATGGTGACCTGACTCTTTGCATCGGGGCGGAGGTAAGTCATTTGTTTCCCTTCGTGACGTATGTTGGCAAGCGTCATTAATATTTTGTGTGCCAATTCGATCGAAATAGGCATGTAGTTCTCAGTTTCGCTGGTTGCGTAACCGAACATCATTCCCTGGTCACCTGCGCCTTGTTCCATAGGGTCTTCACGTTCTACACCGCGGTTGATATCGGGACTTTGTTCATGGATGGCTGAAAATAATCCGCATGAATTGCCATCGAACATGTATTCGCTTTTCGTATAGCCGATTTTGTTGATTACTTCGCGCGCTATACGTTGGAGATCAACGTATGCTTTTGTTTTGATTTCACCTGCCACTACTACTTGTCCGGTTGTTACCAATGTTTCGCATGCTACTTTTGAACTGGGGTCATAAGCCAGTAGTTTGTCAAGTACGGCATCGGATATCTGATCCGCTACCTTGTCGGGGTGTCCTTCAGACACTGATTCGGATGTAAACAAGTATCCCATCTTTGCAAATTTTTAAAGGATAAATAATTATACATTGGGGAATTATGTTTGGGAAGGAGTAAATGCACACAACCGCTAAAGGCTGTTTGTTTTAGCATTTTTTACTGTGGTTGCAAGCTGCCCAAATCTTTCCACCTTTTATTTGTTTTTGTTGTAAAGGTAGATATTTAATTGTGGATAGAGACTGGTGTGAAATATTTTTTATTTATTTTTAAATATACTATGAAACTGTTTGTTAGACTTGCCGTATGTACCGGGTTCGGTGAGTCAGGCACTCGGGAACATAGCTTCGGCAAGTGTGTACAAAAGATGTGCACGTTTCCTAAATGACTTGTTTTATGCTTGCGGGGCTTTGTAAGGCAAGAACAATATAGGATTTAGAAGGCGTTTGAAAACTTCAGTTATAGAATGTTGTTTTCTTCTTCCAGTCTGTTTTTCAGCTCTTTCATAGTGTGGCCGTCAGGCAGGATCTTAAGTTCGGGAGCTATCTCGGCCATAGGTGCCATGACGAAAAGGCGTTCGGTCATGTGCGGGTGCGGAATAGTGAGTGTGGGAGTACAGAGGGTAAGATTGTCGTACAGCAGGATGTCAATGTCAATGGTGCGGTCATGATAGATACCGTTTATGCTTTTGTGGGTTCTTCCTAACTTCCGTTCAATCTGTTGGGTGATGTTGAGCAGCTCTTCGGGGAGGAGAGTGGTTTCAACGCATAGTGCGGCATTGACAAACCTGTTTCCCGATTCAATCCTCCATGGGGTGGTCTCATAAAACGAAGACAGGGAACATACATCCCCTATCTTCGCTTTTATTTGTTTTATGGCATGACAAAGATTCTGTTTCTTGTCACCCATGTTTGTTCCAAGTCCGAGATATGCCTTTGCCATATTGCTTGTAGTGTTTTATTTGTCAAGGATAAGCATGGCATCGCCGTAAGTGCCAAAGCGGTAGTATTCTTTAAGTGCCACATCGTATGCTTTCATTATCAGGTCATAGCCTCCGTATGCGGCAACAAGCATCAGCAGTGTTGAATAAGGCATATGGAAATTCGATATCATGCTGTTTGCCACGCTGAAGTCGTATGGGGGGAAAATGAACTTGTTGGTCCATCCTTCGAACTCTTTCAGATGTCCGTCAGTGCCTACGGCAGTTTCAATGGCACGTATTACGGTGGTTCCTACGGCGCAAATGTTGTGCTTGCCGTTTTTGGCTGTGTTGACTTTCTTCACGGCTTCAGCCTCGACAAGCATCTGTTCAGAGTCCGGCTTGTACTTGGTAAGGTCTTCCACGTCAATGTCACGGAAGTTTCCGAGTCCGGCATGCAGGGTGATGAATGCAAAGTCAATACCTTTGATCTCCATACGTTTCATCAGTTCGCGGCTGAAGTGCATTCCGGCGGTTGGTGCAGTAACAGCTCCTTCATTTTTGGCGAATATGGTCTGGAAGTTGTCTGTATCTTCGGGTTCGACGGATCTGTTGATGAAGTGTGGCAATGGAGGTTCTCCCAGTGCGTAGAGCGTTTTTTTGAATTTGTCGTGAGGCCCGTCATAAAGGAAACGGAGTGTGCGTCCGCGTGAGGTGGTATTGTCAATGACTTCGGCCACCATAGAGTTGTCTTCTCCGAAGTACAGTTTGTTCCCTATGCGTATTTTACGTGCAGGGTCCACCAGTACGTCCCATAGGCGCAACTCTTCATTCAGTTCACGCAGCAGGAACACTTCAATGCGTGCACCGGTCTTTTCCTTGTTTCCATACAGACGCGCGGGGAATACTTTGGTATCATTGAAAATAAATACGTCCTTGTCATCAAAATATTCAAGGATATCTTTGAACATACGGTGTTCAATTTCTCCGGTCGGTTTGTGTACAACCATCAGCCGGGATTCATCACGATGAGGAGCCGGATGGAGGGCTATTTTCTCTTCTGGAAGTTTAAATTTAAATTGAGACAGTTTCATAATGGTTTATAATCGTATTTATTCGTTTGGTACTATTTCCTGTTGCTCTATCCACGCTTCAAAGTCGTCAAGCTGTATGCATTTGTCAAGTGTGACATCGCCCACGCGGGTACGTTGCAGGGCCGTGAGGTATGCTCCACTGTTCAGTGCCTGTCCGATGTCACGTGCCAGCGCGCGTATGTAGGTTCCTTTGCTGCATGCCACCCTTATCTTTATTACGGGAAGATCGCACTCCAGCAGCTCTATTTCGTCAATGACCAGTGTCTTTGCCTTGAGCCCCACGTCATCGCCTTTTCGTGCCAGTTCATAAGCTCTTTTGCCGTTTACCTTGCATGCCGAGAAAGCGGGTGGCACCTGTTGTATTTCTCCTGTGAAACGCATCAGGGTTTCTTCTACCAGTTCGCGGGTAATGTGTCCGGTAGGGTAGGTGGAATCAATTTCCTTTTCCAGATCAAACGATGGTGTGGTGGCTCCCAGCATGAGGGTGGCAATGTATTCTTTTGTCTGATATTGGAAATCTTCAATTTTCTTGGTCGCTTTTCCGGTGCACAGAATCATGACTCCTGTAGCCAGAGGGTCAAGTGTTCCGGCATGTCCTACTTTTATTTTTTTTACTCCTTGTTTACGGCATACGAAATAGCGCACTTTGTTCACTACTCCGAATGAAGTCCACTTATAAGGTTTGTCAATGTATATAATTTCGCCTTCTTTGAAATTCATATTATAGTTTATAGTATCAGATTGTTTTCGTATATCAGCATAATGATAATCAGTACTCCGGTAATGATTCTATACCATCCGAATGCCTTGAAACCGTATTTGGTAACAAAGTTGATAAAGAATTTGATAGCCAGCATGGCCACTACGAACGCTATGATATTTCCAATGATGAGTGCCGGCATGTTTTGAACGAGAATCTCTGTTCCTCCGTCAAGAAACAGCTGTAGCAGCTTGTATATTGTGGCTGCAAACATGGTGGGAACAGCCAGAAAAAACGAGAATTCTGCAGCTTCCTTGCGCGTAAGCTTTTGCGCCATACCTCCCACGATAGTAGCCATTGAGCGTGATACGCCCGGTATCATGGCTATGCATTGGAATAAGCCTATGTTGAAAGCTTTTCTTTCTGTCAGTCCGGTTCCCTGATTCTTTTCGCTGGCGAAAATCTTGTCGGTGTACAGCATGAATATTCCTCCGGCAATAAGCATGACGGCTACTACCAGAATGCTTTCAAGCAATTGGTCAATCTTGTCACTGAGCAGGAATCCGATGATTGCAGCCGGAATAAATGCTATGAGCAGTTTCCAGTAAAAGTCAAATTTATGAAGAAACAATTTCAAGCCATGGACACCCGCAGGAGCTGGTTCCTTGTTCAGACGGAAAAAACGTTTCCAATACAGGCATACCACTGAAAGGATGGCTCCGAATTGTATAATTACAGTAAAGGCTTTAACAAATTCGGTACTTTCCACGGCAAGCAGATTTTGTGTGACAATCATGTGCCCGGTGGATGATATCGGCAAGAATTCTGTCAGCCCTTCAACAATGGCTATGATAATCGTTTCAAAAGTGGTCAAATCTCCCATTTCCTGTTAGTCGTTTTTGTCTTTCGGCTTATAGATAATTGCAAATATCATCAAGATGAATCCTACGAAACACACGATGGGTGCAGCCTTAATACGGCGCGCGCTGAAGATGTCCGGTTCATACATTGTTTCTGACGAACTGGGTCCTGTCATTAACAGAAAGCCGGTAATTACTATGATGACTCCGATAGCAATCAGGATTAGGTTTGTTTTGCCAAATGCGAATTTTTGTCTGTCCATGTTTTTCAATCAGATATAATAAAGTGAACTTGCTTTCATGCGCAAGTATTTGTTTATTGATATGTAAGCACATAAATAAGTGATGATAATGCCGAAGAGCAATGTGACAGCCGTTACTTTGAGCATGATACCGGTTGTGATGATGGCTGTGAGCTCCGGTTCATAGCTGACTAGTATATAGGCCGCTCCCATAAGGATGGCATCGGCAATTATTCCCGAGAATATTCCAATCCAGAGGTTTCTCGTCAGGAAAGGACGGCGGATGAATCCATAGCTGGCCCCTACCAGTTTCATGGTATGTATAAGAAAACGTCTGGAGTATATGGTGAGTCTGATAGTATTGTTTATCAGAGCAAACGATATGAGTGAGAGCAGTGCGGCAAGCGTGAGCAGCACAATATTGATTTTGCGTATGTTGTCATTAACCGAGTCCATAAGGCCGGCATGGTATTCAATATCGGTGACAATTTTGTTCTGGCTGATTTTCTCTTTTATCCATTTCGCGCTGTCACTGTTGGCATATTCAGATGTAAGGCGAAGCTCGATTGACGGACTGAAAGGGTTGTATCCGAGAAATTCTTCCGGGTCGGAACCCATAGCCTCGCTTTGCTCTTTCAGGGCCTGTTCTTTCGATATGTATGCCGATTCTTTTACAAAAGCCTCCTTGCTTAGGTGTTGCTGGAACTTTTTTATGGCCGCCTCAGGGGCATCGTTGTCCAGCAGAATGGTGAAGTTGAGATTTTCGCGTATGTAAACAGACAGACTGTGCCCCGACAATGCAAAAAACGCCATGGCTCCTGATAATATAAGTACCATTATAGTGCTGATGCATGATGTCACAAACTGCATATCGAAAAGACGGACGGTGTGTTTTTTTGCCATATAGCGACTCTTTAGCCAAATTGATACAAAGAAACAAATTTATTAGATTAAACGGAGTATATATTAAATGGTTTTAACTAAATAGATAAAAGAAAACAACTTCTTCCTCTGTTTGATTGTAACAGGGTAACAGGGAAAGAGGTTGTTATTAGTTTGAAGTACTGACTTACTTGCAACGGTCGTCGCGAATGAGCTCAAGCAGTTTCTCTACGGCTTGTTCTTCGGGGATGTTTTTCTCTATGCATTCCTTGCGGCGGTACAGGCTTACTTTTCCGCGTCCGGCTCCGACGTATCCGTAATCGGCATCGGCCATTTCGCCCGGTCCGTTTACAATGCATCCCATCACGCCTATCTTCAGTCCTTTCAGATCGGCAGTCGCAGCTTTGATGCGTGCCAGCGTGCCTTGAAGATCAAACAGTGTGCGTCCGCACCCCGGACAGGAGATATATTCCGTCTTGCTGGTGCGTGCGCGTCCGGCCTGCAGAATGCCAAATGATGTTGCATCGATGACCGTTGAGGCTATATCCCCCTGATTGGACAGGAATATTCCGTCACACAAACCGTCAAAGATGAGCGCTCCCATATCGGCGGCAGCCTTTATTTGCAGGTCTTCGGCATTGTTTTCGTTGTAATGTCCGAAGATGATTGCCGGATTTTCTATTCCCTGACAAGTGAGCCGGTGAATCAGACCGCGCAGCTCGCCCGGCCTGTTCGGATGGTTACTCTGTGCGATAACGGCAATTTCCGGATGATGGCGTAGCAGATCGATGATTTTGTCATTGCATGCCGTGTACGACAGAAAGAGGAATTTCAGGCAGGCATCGCACTGCATGATTTTCAGGAAGAGCGGTTCCTCGTATTCGTCAGATGGTCTGAAAGCCGGATATGTATTGCTTTCTCCGATCCATACGTCAGCATCTACGATATAAGCGCATGATTCCCGTTGTTCAGGCAGTGAGCGTCCGGCATAAATATAGTCGGGCTGGAACTGTGGGTTTGCTCTCTGACGGGTTGTCGGTCCGCTGGCTACGACTACCGGTACCTGATTGCCTCCGATATTGTGTACGGGGCGTGTCTTTCGGCGTTGCGGCGAAAGGTAATTAAACGAAGCGGGTATCGTGCCTGAGATGTAAGGATGTCTTTCACGGGCTGTCACATAGTCCGCCAGTTTGCGGGCTACGGGAATTTCCGCTTCGGGAGCTTCGCTAAGTGATACGCGTATGGTATCACCGAGTCCGTCGGCCAGCAAAGCGCCTATACCGAGTGCCGATTTTATGCGTCCGTCTTCTCCGTCACCGGCTTCGGTTACACCCAGATGCAGGGGGAATGATATGCCTTCACGCTCCATCACATCGGCCAGCAGGCGTACGGTCTTGACCATGACCACCGTGTTGCTTGCCTTGATGGAGATAACCGTGTTGAAAAACTGTTCGTCCACACAGATACGCATGAATTCCATACATGATTCTACCATGCCTTCGGGAGTGTCGCCATAGCGTGACATGATGCGGTCTGACAGGGAACCGTGGTTTACCCCGATGCGGACTGCTGTATGGTTCTGCTTGCAAATGTTCAGGAAAGGCACGAAACGTGCGCGTATCTTCTCCAGTTCATGTGCATATTCTTCATCAGTATATTCCAAATGCCTGAACGTGCGTGCGGCATCCGCATAATTGCCCGGATTGATGCGCACTTTCTCTGCATATAACGCAGCCACTTCAGACACTTTGGGATTGAAGTGCACATCGGCTATGAGAGGATTCATGTAGTTTTGTGAGCGCAGGCCGGTGCTGATGTTCTTCAGATTCTCGGCTTCGGCCACTCCCTGTGTGGTAATGCGCACGTATTCTCCTCCGGCATCGATGATGCGTTTGGCCTGCTCCACGCATGCTTCCGTATCACGTGTTACGGTATTTGTCATTGACTGGATACGGATAGGATTGCTTCCTCCCATGGGAATGTTTCCTATCTGCACTTCATGCGTGTCTCGCCGTGTATAGTTAAATAAGTCTGTCATGACTGTCAGTTGGTTTTATAGGTATATTTTACCTCTTTCAGCTCTTCGTTGGCTTTGACTATCTTCTGTTTCAGGTTTTCTTTGTACATGGCAAGCTTTTCGGCCAGTTCGTTGTCACTCAGAGACAGCATTTGTACTGCCAGGATTGCCGCGTTCATGGATCCGTTGATGGCTACGGTCGCTACAGGGATTCCGGGAGGCATCTGAATAATGGAATAAAGAGCGTCTATGCCATCGAGTACGGAACCCTTTACGGGTACTCCGATAACCGGAAGGGTAGTATTGGCTGCTATTGCTCCGGGCAGTGCGGCGGCCATTCCGGCAGCAGCGATGATTACTTTCACACCGCGTCCTTTGGCACTTTTGGCAAAGGCTTCCACGGCTTCAGGAGTACGGTGTGCCGAGAGAGCGTTTATTTCAAACGGAATCTGCATTTCATCAAGCAGTTTGGCTGCCTTTTCCATAACGGGGAGGTCTGATGTACTTCCCATGATAATGCTGACTACAGGTTTCATAAAGCAGATGTGTTAAAATGTTTGTTTCTTGTTATATGAATAATATTCCGGCGATGCCGCATACGAGACCTGTGGCATATCCTACCAGCACTTCGGCGATCGAATGCTGCAACAGAATAATGCGTGAGGTTCCTAGCATTCCGGCCAGTATGATTACAAAACAAAGCCAGTAGACCGGATTGTAGTAAAACAACAGGCTGAACGATATCATACCGCCCGTGAATTCGCCTATCGCTGCCATATGTGTGCTGATTTTCCACCAGATGTTAATAATGGCACAGATAACCAGTACCAGCAGTGAGGCGACAATGATTCCCGACATGAAGCGGGGAATGTTGATGTGATACATCAGTATGAGGCAAACCACATAAGAGATGAAAGTCATCACGTAAGGCACTGCACGTTTTTCACGGTCACCCAGATGGCGCAGTGTCCATCCGTTTACCTTCTGATAGAAGTAGATGGCCGCCATAGGGAATGCCACTGTAAAAAGATAGACAATGCCCACCACGATAAGCCGGTAGATCATTGGCAGCATTTTAAGGTACGTAAACAGGAACAGGGCCGCAAATCCCAAGGTAGGAACGTAGAATGGAGTGAATACAGCCGATAAGACACGTGCAATGTTGCGCAAATAGGTTTCTTTCATACTTTATTTCCTGAGTCGTGCCACCGGAATGCCCAGTTGTTCCCGGTATTTGGCCACAGTACGGCGTGCGATGGCAAATCCTTTGTCTTTTAGTATCCGTGCCAGTTCATCATCGGTCAGCGGGTGGCTCTTGTCTTCTTTTTCAACACACTCCTTTAACACCCGTCGTATTTCACGCACGGACAATTCCTCGCCTTCATCGGTTGTATACCCGTCACTGAAGAAGAACTTGAGGGGATAAATGCCATAGTTGGTTTGCACGTATTTGCTGTTGCTCACCCTTGAGACCGTTGATATGTCTACTTTGGCCAGTCCTGCCACATCTTTCAGTATCATTGGACGCAGCAAAGATTCATCGCCTTCCTGAAAGAACGGAAGCTGCAGGGTGATGATGGCTTTCATGGTGTTATACATGGTTTGCTGGCGCTGTTTTACCGCGTCAATAAATCCTTGTGCGGCATCCATTTTCTGTTTTAGGAACATGACGGCATCTTTTGATTCCTTGCTCATGTTGGCCTTGTTTCTGGAGTGTTCGTCAAGCATTTCCGAGAATTCCCGGCTTACATGCAGCTCAGGTATTCTTCCGTCGTTAAGAGAAAGAGATACCGTTCCGTCATCGCAAGTCTCTGCAATAAAGTCGGGGATGATTTGCTGCATGTTCCGTCCCATTACTTCTCCGAGTGAGCTGCCCGGACGCGGGTTCAGCCTTATCAGTTCGTTTTTTGCTTCTTCAAACTGCCTGTCGGTAATGTTCAGGCGTTGTTTTATCTTGTCCCAATGCTTGTGTGTAAACTCGTTGTAGCATTTGTTCATGATTTCTAGTTCCAGTCGCTTGAGTGGTGAGTCATTTTTTCTCTGTATCTGGATTTGCAGACACTCTTGCAGGCTGCGTGCCCCTATTCCGGCAGGGTCGAAGTCTTGTATTGTTTTCAAGGCCTCTTCCATTTCTTCTGCAGTGGCTCCCATCCCGTAGTTGAACAGCAGTTCATCGGCAATGTTCGATAGGCCTTTGCGCAGCATGCCGTCATCATCGAGCGATCCTATCAGGTATTCGGCCAATTGTCTTTGCCGTTCGGTAAGATTGCGCTCGCCAAGCTGCTCTTTCAGTACCTCATAAAATGATACGCCTTCTGAAAAGGGAATCTCTTCTGCCTGTGTCTCGGGATTTTTCTTATCGTGCAGTTTGTAGTCGGGAATATCGTCTTCAGTGCGGTAATTGCCCAGTTCCATGTCTTCCTGTGAGATTGAGCTGCCTTCGTCTTCACCTGTGTTGCTGTTGTCTGTCTGTTCGTTCCTTTCTTCTAAGGCCGGATTGTCAAGGACTTCGGCACGAATGCGCTCTTCAAGCTCTATGGCGGGCAGTTCGAGAAGTTTTACAGTCAGTACCTGCTGAGGCGAGAGGGTCTGTACCTGTTGTTGCTTCTGTATTTGATAATTCCCTTGATGTTGCATGGTTGTTTGTTTTGTGGGTGCAAAATTAGTGTTTTTTTAATATGTAAAGCTGCTGCCGCCCAGAAATTCTCGCAATAGCGAGGTTGGCGGAAGGTCATGGTCGGGGACGGGGATGAAGTATTCCATGAACCGTTGCAAGCGGCATGCTTCGGAGAAAGCCGGTGATGATTCGGGCACCTGATAAAGTATGGGATCAATATGGCTTTTCAGTACCGAAAATTCAAAAAGCAGGGCAGAGTTAAACATGGCATCGGCGTTTTCCTGATAAGGGAATATCCATTTTTCTTCGCCGGCTCTTACGCTGGGCCACCGGTTGATGGTCTCTTCGGCCGAATATCCCCGGTAGTTGTAGTCGCGTATGATGCGGCGGAGCAGACGGTTGTCGGTTGTGGGGATATAGTTGTGATTGTCAAGTGATATCGTAGTCAGTGCCGATACATATATACGATATTTGTTTTCTTCGGCGATGTGCGGAGTCAGTTCAGGGTTCAACGCATGGATTCCCTCAAGAATGATTATCATGCTGTCTTTCAGTTTCAGGAAATTGCCGCTGTTCTCCCGCTTGCCGGTGGTGAAGTTGAAACGCGGGATTTCTATGGTTTCGCCTTTTATCAGAGCTTCCAGGTGCGAGTTGAACAATTTCAGGTCAAGAGCGTAGAGTGACTCATAGTCATAGTTGCCGTTTTCATCGCGCGGCGTATGTTCACGGTCTACAAAATAATCATCGAGCGATATCGGGTACGGATAGCGTCCGTTGGCCATCAGCTGTACTGACAGGCGTTTGCTGAAAGTGGTCTTTCCAGACGATGAGGGACCTGATATGAGCACTACTTTCATGTTTTTTCTCCGGCAGATGTCATCGGCTGTCTGTGCGATCCGTCTTTCCTGTAGCACTTCGGCTACGTTTATCAGGTCTGTGGCATGGCCGGCCTGAATGCCTTGGTTGATATCGCCCACAGTGCTCACTTTCATGATTTCCTGCCATTTGCGGTTTTCCTTGAACACTTCGAGCATTTTTTCCTGTTTCACCATCTCGCCCAGGGAAGACGGGTTTTCCCGGCTGGGGAATCTCAGAAGCAGTCCGTCATAATACTTCACAAGGTCAAACAGTCTGATGTGACCGGTACTTGGCAGCAGACTTCCGTAATAATAGTCAACGCTGTTGCCCAGCTTATAATAGCTGGTATAGAGTCTGCCGGTTGTTTGCAGCAGTTTTACCTTGTCGGTCATGCCTTTTTTCCTGAACAGCCTGACGGCATCTTCTGTGTGTTCTTCTATCCGATGGAAAGGAATGTTTTCGGCAATGATTTCTTCCATGCGTGTTTTTATGCGCGTTACGTCATCAAGCGTTATTTCCTTGCCTGTGCGCAGGCTGCAGTAATATCCTTTCGAAACCGGATGTTCCAGCAGGATTTGTCCGTTGGGATACAGGTCTTCCACGGCCTTGCAGAGTACGAAGCATAGTGATCGCACGTAGGTGCGCATCCCTGATTCTGAAGAGATATCCAGAAACTCTACGTCCTTGTTGTGGTAGACTTTGAAGTTGAGACCTTCTACACGGTTGTTTACTTTTGCGCTTACGACTCCGTAAGGCATCTGCAGGTCAAATTCTTTATAGATTTCATAGAGGGAGCTTCCGGCGGCAAATGTTTGTGTCTTCTGGTTATTCTTGCAATAAATCTGTATTTCCTGTCTCATATATGTGGTTGCTATGTTTTGCGGTTGAATTTAGGCATATTCATTCAAATCCGAATAAAAAGTCTATTAAATAAGAATAAACGCATCCGTGTGTTTTTGACCATTTTAAATGCTTTCAGGCTGTTTATGTCTTTTTGCGGATATTGTGGCTCATAGTAGTAAGGACAGTCTCCTCTTCTTCCATGCTTTTTGCTATGCCCATTTCAAGGCCTCTGAGCTCGGCAAGTCCGCGCATACGGCCCAGACAGGAATATCCCGGATTGGTATTCTTGGCAAGGTCATCAATCATCTGATGCCCGTGGTCCGGACGCATCGGGATTGACACACCGCGTTTCTGCTGCATCTTCAGGAAGTTTTTCATAATGTGATACATGTCTGCATCGCCTTCAAGGTGGTTGGCTTCGAAGAAGTCTCCCTCAGCGTTGCGCTGTGTGCTGCGCAGATGCACGAAATTGATGCGGTCGGCAAGGCGTTCCATCATTCCGGCCAGATCATTCTTTGCAGAAACGCCGAATGAGCCGGTGCAAAGGCACAGGCCGTTCGATTCGTTGGGCACTGCCTCAATGAGGCGTTTGAAATCTTCTTCTGTACTCATGATACGCGGCAATCCGAAAATGGACTGTGGAGGGTCATCGGGATGGATAACCAGTTTGATGCCCGCTTCATCGGCAACCGGACAAATCTGTTTCAGGAAGAATATCAGGTTTTGGCGCAGTTTGCCGGCATCGGTATCCTTGTAGCGGTCAAGTGCCTCCTGAAACTGTTCTACGGTAAAGCTTTCTTCCGATCCGGGCAGACCGGCAATTATGTTGCGCGTAAGGCGGCGCTTGTCTTCATCGCTCATTCCGGCAAAGCGTGTCTTGGCTTTGGCAGTCTCTTCGGCCGAATATTCCTTTTCAGCCCCCGGACGTTTCAGGATAAAAAGGTCAAAGGCTACGAAAGCGGCACGCTCGAAACGGAGCCCGCGTGATCCGTCTTTCATTTCGTATGCAAGGTCGGTGCGTGTCCAGTCAAGCACGGGCATGAAGTTGTAGGTTACAATCATGATGCCGCATTGCGCCAGATTGCGCAGGCTCTGCTTGTAGTTTTCAATATATTTCATGAAGTCTCCGGTCTGTGTCTTGATGTGTTCGTGCACGGGTACGCTTTCCACTACGCTCCATTTCAGGCCGGCGGCCTCAATCATTTCTTTACGTCTCATGATTTCTTCCACTGTCCACACTTCGCCGTTAGGTATGTGGTGAAGGGCGTTTACGATGCCGGTAGCGCCGGTCTGCCTGATGTCTTGCAAGGTTACGGGGTCATTGGGCCCGTACCAGCGCCAGGTTTGTTCACAAAGTATCATATTGGATTGGTTTTATAGTTAATAATCAGATTACATGGCAAAAGCGTTGAAGCCTCCGTCTACCACGGCAACGGTTCCGGTGACGAATTTCGAAGCGTCACTGATGAGATACTGGATGGTTCCGTTCAGCTCTTCAGGTCTGCCGAAACGCTTGAACGGAGTCTGGCGGATCACATCAAGTCCGCGTGAGGTATAGCTCCCGTCTGGATTGGTAAGGAGCGTGCGGTTCTGTTCGGTCAGGAAGAATCCCGGTGCAATGGCGTTTACACGGATGCCCCCGCCGAATTTCGAGGCAATCTCGGCAGCCATATACTGGGTGAAGTTCGAGATGCCGGCTTTGGAGGCAGCATAGCCGCAGACGCGGCTCAGCGGACGGAAGGCGGCCATGGACGAGAAGTTGACAATGCATCCCTGTTTCTGCTCAACCATAGCCTTGAGGAATACCTGAGTAGAGATAACCGTACCCGTAAGGTTCAGATTCAGAACTTTTTCAAAGTCTTCCGGCTTCAGGTCAAAAAAGGTTCCGCCGGGGCTGATGGTGGCTCCCGGCATATTCCCTCCCGCAGCGTTCAGCAGGGCGTCTGCACGGCCGTATGCGGCAAGAATGTCTTTCAGGTTCTGTTCCACCGTTGCTTTGTCCGTTACATCTGTTTTGAGGAACATGGCTTCGCCTCCCTTGCTCTTTATGCCGTTTACGATGGCTTCGCCTGTTTCGGTATTGCGTCCCATAATCACAATCCTGGCTCCCTGAGCGGCCAGATAGCTTCCGATTTCCCGGCCAAGAATGCCGGTGCCTCCGGTAATGGCGACGACTTTGTCTTTTACACTGAATAATTCGTTCATAATTATGTTCGTTTTATGGTTTGTTTACATTGTTTTCTTTCAGAACCAGCAGACTTTCGGGCCCCATGTTAAAAAGCAGGTCCACGATGCTCAGGTTAGGCAGGAAGCCGTGACGTGCGCTGAACACCTGGTAATAAGGCTTGGGCACGAACAGCGTGTCATCGTGAAAATCGTGCTTGGGATGAATCAGTTCGCGTGCATCGGTCTCTTCGGGAGTGGCAAGCTCCTGTTTGTAATGGTCTGTCCGGCGGATGTCGGGCCGCAGGTCAATCAGTTCGCATATCAGTGCGCAGAGCGCCTCGTTGAAATCATACAGAAAGTCTTGTTTTTTTTCGTAAAACGGGCGGAATCCGTCCTGATAGTATTCGAAAAACGGGCTGTTACGGTAGGCCGATTCCAAGGCATTCCAGTGCAGATGCCTCCAGTTGCCGTGCTCAGAGATACGCACGTCTTTCATCAGGCATTTCGGTGTGGCCGGTTTCTCAGTGGGTATGGAGAGGCACAGCGGCCCGCAGGCAGCGGCAATGGTGCAGCGGTTCCGGTATGTCTGTTTCATATAGTGATCGTATCGCTCCACGTAAATATGGGCGTAGGCATACAGTTTGGTGTAATATTGCACCGGAGCCAGATAGGCGGAACTCAGATAGACGGTCTTTTCCATAAATCCGTTTTTCGGGTATGCTTTATTCTACATGGCGGAAGAACCGGTTCCACCGGTATCCTTTCCACATGGGTCTTTCATTGTCTTTTGAAAACCATATCAGTGCGGCACGGCCTATGATGTGGTCTTTGGGCACGAAGCCGAACAGGCGCGAGTCACACAGGCTGACGGAATTGTTTGAGGCCATCCAGTGATAGTCTTTGGTAAAGGCGTAGCTGTCGGCGGGCTTGCCGTCTATAAGCAGCGTATCGTTTCTCAGTGACGCGTCTCTTCCTTCGTGGCAGATGATAGTGTTGCACAGCAGTCTGGCGTTCCACGGATATACCTTCACGCTTTTCCCTTTGGCAGGGACAACAAACGGGTGCGCTCCTTCGGCCGTATCGGTCTGCATCGACCTGAAGCGCACTGTGTTCCCCAGTTCCTGTCTCAGCAGACGCAGTTCGTAGCGGCTGAAGCTTCTCAGGTAGCATCCGTTGTCATAGCCTGCCAGTTCGTTGCCTGATATTCCTGCTTTTCCGATAGCCTTTGCCACAAGGTCTTCTTTCTCGCCCGGATAGGCATATATGAGCTTGCTGTCGGGGCTTGATACGCGGTCGTTTGTAAGGATAAGCTCGTTGTTGAGCATCAGTGTATCGCCCGGCAGTCCGATGCAGCGGTTTATGAACAGTTCTTTGTCGCCGCCTTCGCCCGGTGCCGGATTGTTGAAAAGCACAATGTCGCCTCGCTTTACCGGACGCTCATTCCAGCGTCGGCAGCCGAAAACCGGCGTGAAAGGCACTCTGAGCCCGTAGCTCCATAGGTTTACGATTACTCTCTCGCCGCGATACAGGGTATTCTCCATCCCTGTAGACGGTATGGTACAGGAAGTAAAGGCAAATGTTTTGATTACCAGAACCAAAGCAATGGCAATGACTACGGCTTTCAAGAGTTGTTTCATGCTGTCATTTGATGTTGTCTACCAGTTTGAACAGGCGGTTCCAGCGGATCTTGCCGTCAAACCATCCGCGGTCCTTGTCAAGCGACAGCCATACGACAATCGGTTTTCCCACGATATGGTCTTCGGGCACGAACCCCCAGTAGCGGGAGTCGGCCGAGTTATGGCGGTTATCTCCCATCATCCAGTAATAGTCCATTTTAAATGTGTAAGTATCGGTCTGCACCCCGTTGATATGGATCTTTCCGTCTTTTATTTCCAGCCTGTTGCCTTCATATATGCGGATTGGCCGTTCGTAGACGGGATAGTTCTCATAAGTGAGCCTGATGCTCTCGCCTTTCTTCGGAATCCATACGGGGCCGTAATTGTCGGCGGTCCAGTCTTTGTGCATATTCAGCGGATAGATCCAGTCACCCGCGGGCTGCACGGCAAGGGCGATGCTTTTAACCAGTCCGGTATTGGCTTTCAGTGCCTCATAAGCCTTGCGGGTAAGCGGCAGGGTATATGATGTGCTTGTTTCGTTCGGGTCACACGCGTCTTCTTCGCTGATACCCAGCTCGTGGCGCGTTTCCTTTGAAATGGGGCGCGTTGTCTCCACGTGATATGCGTACTGCACGTTGTCGGGTTCCTTATTGGCCTTCCCGTCAAGGTAGATGATGCGATCTTTTATCTGCAGGGTCTGTCCCGGCAAGCCCACACAGCGTTTCACGTAGTTGGCGCGCTGGTCTACGGGGTAGGATACCACGCGTCCGTAGTAGTCGGGGTCTTCGCTGATGACCTTCCGGCCCAGGCCGTAAAGGAAACTGTATACCTCCTGCTGCTGTTCAAAGCTGATGCTGTCCATAACCGGGAGGTTTACATGGCTCTGCAGACAGGTAAGCTCGCCGAGCCGGTAACAGGTGTTATAGAAATCGGCGTTCGGCATGTTCAGTGCTACGGTATCTCCCGAAGGGTAGTTGAATACCACGATGTCGTTCAGCCGTATGCTCCCGGTTCCTTTCACGCGGCGGTAGTCCCAATGCGGCCACCCGATGAACGACTTGCAGTCGAGCACAGGTATTTTCTGCTGCGTAAGCGGCATTGACAGCGGTGTCATAGGTACGCGCGGCCCGTAGCTTATTTTGCTGACAAACAGGTAGTCGCCTACAAGCAATGACTTCTCAAGCGAGGAAGTAGGGATGGTATAGTTCTGAAAAGCGAATATGTTTACGAAATAGACGGCCGTCAGTGCGAACACGATGGCATCCACCCAGCTCATTACACAGCGTGCCGTCTTGTTCTTGAGCTGTTTCCACCACGTCCATCTTATCTTTTTGGTAATGTAGGCATCGTAGATGAAAGGCACGGCTATCAGCCCCGCCCAGCTTTTTACCCAAAGGAGGAAAAGCAGGTAAAGGACTATGACGGCCGCAAACTTGATCCATTGCTTTTTATCTTTTGATTCCTTGCTTATGCCGGCCTTGTTTCCGGAATGTTCGTCAAGCGTTTTCATAGGCGTGTCATTGGAATTTGAATAAATCGTTCATGCATAGGAAGCCTTCGTGGACAGCGGTATATTCGGCCGCGAGTACGGCCCCCAGTGCAAAGCCCTTGCGGTTTTTGGCCTCATGGGTAATCGTGATGCTGTCGGCCTCCGAGTCATAGCGTATGGAGTGGATGCCCGGAACCTCGCCTTTGCGTATGGAATTTATGGGAAGCTCGTTGCTCCTGCAGGCTTCGGATCCGGATACGGTTCCGTCGGGAGCGGTGAGGGTGCCTTTTACCCAGCAGGTCTTGCGGCTGAGATTTTCAAGAATGTCTCCGGCCAGTGTGACGGCTGTCCCGCTGGGGACGTCATGCTTGTGTATGTGGTGTGTCTCGCTCATGCTTGCCTCATAGCCGGGAAACTGGTTCATGATGTGTGCCAGGTATCTGTTTACGGCCGAGAATACGGCCATTCCCAGACTGAAGTTTGCCGACCAGAACAAGGTCTTCCCCTCTTCACGGCACAGGCGCGTCATCTCATCGGCATGGCTCTCCATCCATCCGGTGCTTCCCGATACCACTTTTACACCGGAGGCGAATGCTTTCAGACAGTTGCCGTATGCTGCGGACGGAGACGTAAACTCAATGGCCACATCGGCGCTCTTGAAGGCTTCCGATTCAAAATCCTGAGGATTGTCCATATCGATGACGCACACTATCTCATGTCCGCGGGCAAGGGCCGTCTGCTCTGTCTCCCTGCCCATCCTGCCGTATCCTATCAATGCTGTTTTCATGTTCGTGATGTGTTTGTGCTGCAAAGATAATCTATTTCTCGACTATCCTTTGTACTTTTGTCCGATTAATAACCTCAATTAACATGGAAGAGCTGTTGCACTATGTGTGGAAGCACAGGATTTATCCCTTAGGGGCTTTGTACACTTCAGAGGGGAAGCCTGTTGAGATAATCGATGCCGGTTTGCAGAACACCCATGCCGGGCCTGATTTTTTCAATGCGAAGATAAGGATCGACGGCACTGTGTGGGCAGGAAATGTGGAGATACACAGGCGCTCGTCTGACTGGAACCGTCATGGGCATCAGCTGGACCCGGCCTATGAGTCGGTAGTGTTGCATGTGGCCTCGGATATTGACACCGGAGTATATGACCTTAAGGGACGCGTCATTCCGCAGCTTTGTATCCCGTATCCGTCACATTTGGAGGAACGTTATGAGGAGCTTCGGCGGGAGGAGCGTTATCCGCCCTGTCATTCCCTTATCCCCTCGCTGTCGGGGCTTTCCGTTCATGAGTGGATGGCTTCGCTGCTTTATGAGCGCATGGAGCAGAAGAGCAGACAGGTAATGGAACGGGTGGAGGCTTGCGGCATGAACTGGGAAGATGCCTTTGCGGTAACGCTGGCCCGTAATTTCGGCTTCGGGCTGAACGGCGATGTTTTCGAACGCTGGGGAAAAAGCATTCCCTTGCGTGCGCTTGACAAGCACCGTGACAGCCTTTTTCAGATTGAGGCCTTGTTTTTCGGGCAGGCCGGGCTGCTTGAGAAGGAGATGCCCGATGACTATTACCGGCGGCTTCAGAAAGAATATCTTTATCTGGCGCATAAATTCGGTTTGCGGCACATGGAGCCGGCGGAGTGGCGTTTTCTGCGGACACGCCCCGGGAACTTTCCGCATGTGCGCATTGCCCAGCTGGCATGGCTCTTTTACAGGGAGAATGCCCTTCTGTCACGTCTGCTTGAGGCGCCGGATGCCGGTGCGGTGCGCGAAATCCTTTCAGCCCGCACTTCCGGGTACTGGGAAACCCATTACATGTTTGGCGGGCTGTCGGCACGGCGCGCCAGATCACTTTCTGCCGCCACTCAGGATTTGCTGGTTATCAACACGGTGTGTCCGTTTCTTTTTGCTTACGGGCGGCATAGGGGCGATGAGGAGATGCCGCGGCGCGCGCTGGCTTTTCTTGATACGCTGAGACCCGAAAACAACCGCATTGTGCGCAGGTGGCTGCAATGCGGCCTTCGGGCTGGGAATGCGGGAGAAAGTCAGGCCCTTATCCAGTTGAAGAAGATGTATTGCGACGCGCGCAAGTGTCTGTATTGCCGCATCGGATATGAGTATCTAAGGCAGGGGTGACCCGTATTGGAACCGGCTCTGCCTGAAATGCCGTTTTATGAAGAGGGAGGGGTTATGGCAGCAGGCGGTAGTTTCCTCCGGCAAGAGGCGTGGCCACGCCTTTCATTTCCAGCTCGAAGAGCAGGCTGCACAGCTTGTTTACGGGGAATCCTGTCTTTACGGCGAGCGTGTTGATCTGCATCCCGTCGGGCGAGCTTTTCAGATACTCCGCCACTGTTTGCTCCTCATCCGTAAGGCTGGGAAAAATCTCTCGGTGCACGGTTCCCTTTTTCGGAGCCTCTTCCCATTGCATGGCTTGCACGAGCTCTTCGGCATTCTGAAGCAGTATGGCCCCGTTGTTGCGGATAAGGTTGTTGCACCCCTCGGAATAGGGTGCGCCCACGGATCCCGGAAAGGCGAAGCATTCACGGTTGTAGTCGGCGGCCAGTCTGGCCGTGATGAGCGCGCCACCCTTGGCGGCCGACTCCACTACGATGGTGGCGTCGCTGATGCCCGCCACAATGCGGTTTCTTTTTAGAAAGTTATGGCGGTCAGGGGCTGTACGGCTCATGAATTCGGTAAGCAGCCCGCCCTGGCGCGTCATGCGTGCGGCGGTTTCGCGATGCCGCTGCGGATACACGCGGTCCAGTCCGTGCGCCAGTACGCCTATGGTATTCATTCCGCCGGCGAGTGCCGCGCGGTGTGTGCAGATGTCTATCCCGTATGCCAGTCCGCTCACTATCAGTACGTCAGGATACAGCTCTTTCAGCTCGCCTATGAACCGGGTGCAGAGCCGGTGTCCGTAATCGGTGGCATGGCGTGTGCCTACCATGCTGATGATCCGCCGCTGGTTGAGCGTGACGCTGCCTTTGTAGAAAAGAAGCAGCGGAGCGTCATTGCATTCGCGCAGACGCGAGGGATATGCCTCGTCATCAAGGCACAGGCATTCAATGCCGTGTCTTCGGACGAATTCAAGTTCCCGCCTTGCCAGCTCGAATGCTTCGGGCGCGTTGAGTGCTCCGATGATCCGGGCCGGTATTCCCGGAACGAGTGCTTTCAGTTCTTTCCGCCGGGCAAAGACGGCTTCGGCCGTGCCCATGCGGTCTTTCAGTTTCCTGGCCCCTATTGGCCCGATGCCCGGGATGGTGCCGAGTGCCATTGTGGCCAGCAGCTCTTTCTCATTCATGGAGGTAAGGTGCAAGGGTCTCGTTGAAAATGCTGCCGTCGCTCAGCCGTCCGTTTACCACGCATACGCTCTCTACGGTGGCTTTCATGACCGTTTTCATGTCGGGCAGGCGGAAAATGTCCTGATAGAACACATACCTGATGCCTTCCTTTTTCAGGTAAAGTCTTGATACGAACTCATCACCGCTGCGGAGCGGTGTCTTGAAAGCCATGCTGATCCGTGCCACCACGGGGTCTGTCCCCTGTGCGTGCAGCCGGGCGAGACTCATTCCGGCGGAGGAGAGGAACTCGTGCCGGGTATGTTCCAGATAATGCTGGTAGTTCGCGTTGTTTACTATACCCTGAAAGTCGCATTCATAATCGCGCACTTTCATTTTCAGCTCAAATATGTATTTGTCCATGCGGTGTTGTCGTTTTTTTCAGTTTTCCCGGCAAAGATACCAATTTTTTACCGCTGTATCCTTGCCTTTGCATTATTTTTCAGGCGGGGTTTGGTCTGTTCCGGTTTATCGCTTAACTTTGCGGCAGCTGTTTATTATCAGAAAGTATGGACGAGGAAGTGTTTTATTATCTTGATGACTGGCTGAGGCG
This sequence comes from uncultured Bacteroides sp., assembly GCA_964444735.1. Taxonomy (GTDB): domain Bacteria; phylum Bacteroidota; class Bacteroidia; order Bacteroidales; family Bacteroidaceae; genus Phocaeicola_A. The sequence goes on from CAYUIJ010000001.1 coordinate 23,851, forward strand.
GTATGGATACGGTATGGATGGATACTCAGCACCAGTAAGTGCGGTAAGCGTAGTAGGTAACTGGCTGAGGCGGTATGGATACGGCATGGATGGATACTCCATGGACTGGATTCATCGTGGCTTGTGGCTGGCCGCCGTATTGCTGCTTGCCTTTCTGGCTACCTATGTATGGAAGAAGATGCTGATCCCGCGGATAAGAGATAAGGTGGAAAAAACCGAAGCGAAGTGGGACGATTATCTGTTTAGTGAGAAGGTGCTGAAGAATTTCTCACAGGTGATACCCGCCCTGATGATATATACCGCGCTGCCTTTCGTTTTTGGCGGCACGGGCGTGTGGTTTGGCATTCTTCTGAAAGCCGCCGCTATATGGCTTATTGTGACGGGTTTTCGCTTTGTCCATTCTTTCATATCATCGATCTATGAATATTTAGTCGAGTGCCAGGATAATCCACAAACGGACAAGAAAGTGATTAATTTCCCGTTGAGGGGGGGTATCAGATGCTGAAGATTGTTCTCATCTTTGTGGAAGTGATGGGGATAGTGAGCGCGCTGATTGGCAAGCCGCTGCTGGTCGTGTTTACCGCGCTGGGTGCCGCGGCTACCGTACTGATGCTGGTTTTCAAGGATACCATTACGGGGCTGGTGGCCGGAGTGCAGCTTTCGGCCAACGATATGCTGAAGAAAGGCGATTGGATCAAGGTTCCCGGACTGGGCATTGACGGAAGGGTGAAGGAAATGAATCTTACCGTTGTGAAAGTGGAAAACTGGGACAAAACGGTGACTACCGTTCCGCCTTATACGCTGGTGAGCAATACGTTTGAGAACTGGCAGGTGATGAAGGATAGCGACGGACGGCGCGTAAAGCGCGCAATCAGCATTGATGTGCGGAGCATCCGTTTCTGCACGGCCGGCGAGCGGGCTGCATGGATGGAATGCGAGTGGTTCGCTCCCTTGAAGGAAGAGAAGGAGCTGGTCAATCTGCGTGTGTTCCGTGAATATCTTACCGCATATCTGCGCGGGCATCCGCGTGTAAATGCCGGTCTCACTCTGATGGTGCGTCAGTTGCAGCCCACTCCGCAGGGGCTTCCGCTCGAAATTTATTTCTTCTCGGCCGATCGCCGGTGGATTCCTTATGAGCGGCTGCAGGCCGAAGTGCTTGAATATGTATATGCCGTTCTCCCCCGTTTCGGACTCCGTGCTTTCCAGATGCCTTCGGGCACGGATGTGAATGAGGCGGTAAGGAGAATCTGATCCGCCGGATTCCCGCCCCGTGAGGCGGCGGGCATGGCCCTTGCATGAGAAAAGTCTCTCCGCCGTATCCGCCGCATGCATGCGATGCCGGGGATATGCCGGAGAGACCTGGTCAGAAAAGAGAGACCGGCCGTATCGTCAGGCTATTGCTGAAGCCCCTCGGCGTGCATGCCGATGGCCTCTATCGTACGCATTTCCGACGGACGGGTCATGTTTGCCTCAATGATTTTTCCTTCCTTGTCAATGAGAATGAAACGGGGGATGCTTTTAATTTTATATTCCTTGCAGAATTCTGACTCCGCGCCGGCATACAGCTGCACGCCTCCCGGTTTCTCCTCTTTCACCTGTTTTTTCCATGCCTCCTTGTCTTTGTCGACAGACATGCTTACAAAGCACACGTTGGTGCCCTTGAACATTTCCTGAAGCTCTTTCATGTGCGGAAGCTCCTCCTGGCAGGGAGCGCACCATGTGGCCCATACGTCAATATATATCACCTTTCCTTTGAAATCGGCCAGCGTATATTCTTTCCCGTCAATGTCCGTCATTTTGAAATCGGGCGAGGGCATCCCTTTTGCAAGCTCTGATCCGCTTTCATACGCCGCATGGAATGCCTGCAGTGTCTCGGGATCCTTGACGTTCTCTTCCACCAGCGCCTTCAGCCCGTCGGTATTGTTCACGCCCTTGTCCGAAACATAGGCAATGGCGTATGTCCCTAACAGATAGTCTTTGATTTTCTGGCTTTTTATGTTTTTGACGGCGTAGTTCATGCTGTTTACGGTACGTTCAAGCGCGGTGGTCATGGTATTGTCTGTGCCTTTGTTTGCCAGCAGGCTGACGGCCCCGCTCATGAAATCGGTATATTCGCTAAGCTGTGTCAGCCATTCGTCTTCATTGGCGGAAAGTGACCGGAGCTTGTCGTATACGGCCTCGGAACATTCTTTCTGGCCGGCATATTGCCATAGGATTCCGTAGATCCAGTAACTGACGCGCGCCTTTTCTTTTTCGGTGAAAGCCTTGTCAAAGTTCTTGCCGTCTATGATTTTGTAGTCTTCAGTCTCGTATTCGGCCAGCTGCTCGAGCAGCTCTTTTTCCGTGCGTCCGAAATCACCCATCACGGGGCCGCTCATCTCCTTGCCGTTTATGAAGTTGTTCTTGTCGGCATTTCCGTTTTCAAAGGATATGGTCAGTGCGGATGGGGTCATCTCCCAGGTAATGTCCAGGGCTTTTCCCGGCTCCACATATACCGTGCTGCGCAGCCATTTGTATTGCACCATGCCATACTGGGCCTCTTTTACAGGAAGGGCCACCGTAGCCTTGCCATCGGCGGTAAGCGCCAGTGTGGTGTCCATGTCTGACACGTATACCGATACGGAGTCAGGCGTCTTGTCTTTTACGGTGACGCTCATTGTCACTTCTTTTTTCTGGCAGGCTGCAAACAGGGCAAGCCCTGCCAGCATAATCATTAGTTTTTTCATATTCATTGATGTTGGTTTGATAATAGTTATTCATTCAGCAGGCTGTCTATCAGCCTTGTCTTTTCTTCGTCCGTACCGGCGGACACATTGTTATACCGCACCCTTCCCTCCTTGTCAATGAGGGTTATGTGGGGGATAGCCAGCACGCCGTATTCCATGTTCATTACATCCTCTTCGGTAAAGGCGATGCGCCAGTTTATTCCCATGGCTTTCATATAGGGAGGCATGAGCGACATCTCCTTCCGGGGATTGTTCTCCGTGTTCACCACGGTGCCGTTAGGCGTGTCGACAAAATGTCCCTGGACGGACGTTATGCCTATAATGGCTACATCGGCATTGCGGTAATGATCCTGCAGCCTGGCCATTTCAGGGAATGATTTCACGCAGGGAGCGCACTTGGTGGCCCAGAAGTCGAGCATTACCACTTTTCCCCTGAAGTCGTCAAGCGTTTTCTCGTTGCCGCCGCTTATCCAGCGGAAGTGCAATTCCGGCGCGCGGTTGCCAAGGAGCGTCCCTTTGGCGAAAGCGCTTTGCAGATAGGCTGTCTGCAAAGCGGCCCGCTTCTTTTGTGAGGGGGTAGTGGCCTGTCTGGCAAGTTTCTGATACAATGACAATACCTGCTTGCGGATTTCCTCCTTGTCAGACGGGGGTATTTCTCCGGCAAGCGCGGTATTGAATATCTGCACGGTACTTTCAATGGCATGGTTTGAAAGCGGACAGGCAAGCAGGGACTTGATATCCGGTATCATTCCCAAGCGGGTCCATTGCGCGGCGCTTATCATGGCGGCCCCGTTTACAATCTCCGCTCCGGCTTCAGGCATCCGCCCTATGAATGCGGGGAGGTCTTCCTTGCCGAGCAGAGTCTTGAAAGCCTCCACCTCACCGGCCGGCCTGACCGGGTTATAGATATCGGCCGGATAGTATTTCCAGTAATAATAGCAGGCACGGGCGGTGCCTTCTTTTTCGGCCTTCTGTTTCAGTACGGGCGACAGCCACCGACGGAGATACGCGTTGAGCGCGTCTCCTCCGGCTTCAAACAGCAGGTCTGTCTGCCCGGGAGTAATCTTTCTGATATCATAAGAGCTCCCGAATTCCTCAACCGTTTTGAGAAAGGCGTTGTCTTGTCCGGTAGAATCATTAAGATTGCCTATGGCAAATCCGGCATTGCGGCAGAGTTCCCTGAGCCCCTCATCCGTGGGGGCCTCTTTCCCGCATGAGACCAGTATCAGAGAAAGCGCCATGCCAAACCATAAATGTTTCATAAGACATATCTTATAAGTTAAAAGCAGGCTCATTCCGGCCATTTGAGACTTCATGAGGCTTAAACGGACAGAATGGCCTGATTTTGCTTTTTAGTTGGTTTTGTTATATACAATGTAGATACTATACTCTATATCATCTTTTGTTGCAGTTGTTCCATAATATAAATAGTTATCTCCTTCTTGGGGTACCCATTCCCATCCGGTATCCCATCCACCTTCAATCTTGTTGAACAGATAAGGGGTATAGAATATCTGGAGCGGTATGCCGGTTACATCATCGCCCGGTATTACCGCAGGGAGCGAGCTTAAATAGAACGGATTGACATTCTCAGTCCCGTCATAAACAAATTTTTTCCCGCTCATACCGGCATCCAGACAGTCTATGCGTATGCCTTCGGCGGTATATTGGGGCACGTATTCCTTGCCTTCTACCTTGTAACTTTCTATACCGTTTGGTCCATAGGCAACATCGGTAATGTAGTCTGCGTC
>CAYUIJ010000001.1:28427-116918 GCA_964444735.1 uncultured Bacteroides sp.
CGTCATCAAGGGTGACTTTTACCAGTTCGTTATATTCATTGTATGTGAATTTATAAATGCGACTGTAACTCTTGTCTATCATCTCCCAAGTTTCAGTCATTCCCGTTTCATGAATTTGTTGATTGATTTCCACAATGTGCTCTTTACTGTCGTCAAAGGTTAGATTCCAAGTGTTTTCTGTTTGCCCCATCGCTACACCTTTTTTGAGATAAATATACTCGGGGAAATTATCTAAATAGATAACACTGTTGACCGCCTCCATATCTTCCCCGGTTGACATCTCGAACATATATATGTCACTGATATTGATTCGGGTAACGTTTACTGTTTCTGAAGCAGAAGCCTCGCTCATGCCTTCCTCATACACTTCTACCTTTATTTCATTTTTGCCTTCTTCCAGGCCGGTTACTTTTGCACTTTCAAGCACCTTCTTGTCTTTAGCTGATTCAGTGAGTGGAATTTCTGATAGTTGTGTGCCGTTCTTGTAAACAACAGCTCTTGACAATGCTTTGACTCCACGGCCGATAACAATGTCTATCGTGGCTTCATCGGTCATGGTGGATACCGGGTTCATGCGCACATACAAGACGGGCACATTGACCGTCAATGAATACGGAGCGCTGACACTTACTTTACCGTCTTTTGCAGTCGCCTCGACTGTGAGGTACAGCTGAGTGCTTTCGGTAAGGCTGCCAAGGTCTATCGTTACGCTCTGCACATGGTTGGGGTCGGCAAACTCGGTCTGGCGCAGCCATTCTTTTCCCGTTCCGTCTTTTACCACAATGGAAGCCAGTCCTGCTTCTGAAACAATATTGACGGGGAGTTCAAAGGTGGTACTACCATCGCTAAAATCTATCGTGCTACTGTTATTACCGCTTTCACTACCGCCCATTCCAATGGATGGAGGCGTGTAATCAGGGTCGTCATCATCTGAACAGGCGGTGAAGCCTGCGGCTAAGGCTGCGGCTGCCGTAAGGCAGGCCAGCATGAATTTAAATTTTCTCATTGCTTTAAAATTTTAACTGGTTAATTAATATGTTTTTTTGAATCGTTCTGTTCCGTTTTACAGGAATCCGCCGGCAAGCGGATTTATCTGTGTGATCCTTACTCCCATTTCCTGTAATCCTCTGGCAACGAATTGCATTTTGGAATACAGAATCTCATATTGCATTATCGTATCGCGCATAGCCTCATCCATCAGTATCAGCTGCCGGGTAAAGGATATCAGGTCTTCCTCACGGCCGGCATAATAGGTATCCTCGTCGTTTTCGGGCGGGAAGAAGCCGTTCTTGTAGAAGAACTCTTCCCCGTATTGCGCTATCAGGTCTTTCACCTGCCGGCGGCTTGGGTCCATCAGTGTGTTGTAAAGCGTCTTGCTGAAATCATAGAACCCTTCTTCCACGAAAGAATGCGTGCGTGAGTTGACAATGTATCCGCCCAAGAAGATGAAATGTATCTGATGCAGGTAGTTTTCCTTGCGCGCGGCGTCCATATTGTTCAAGGTTGTCCGGGCCAGTTCGCCGATACTCATGCTGTTTATGTTGGCCACGGCATCGTGCGTGCCTTCCCTCCCCGCAGACACTCCCAGTGTGGAGCCTTTGATCCTCGCGCACAGCAGTACCTTGCGCGGCAGCCATGCGGCAAGCATTTCATCGGAATACCGGCTCAGAAAGTTCTCTTTCAGGAAACCTGCCGCACCGGCCGCATCCGTCTTGTCTAATCTGGTGATTTCGGCCGATCGCCAGGCGGACGCCTCTTCAAACTGGTAGGCAAAATCCAGTATCTGGTCAAACTCATAGAGCATATAGGTGCCGTATTTTTCCTTAATTTCCATGATACCGGCGTCCGACCGGTCTATCAGAGTCTCCAGGCGGTCGGTATCGGCCATTGAGGGGGTATTGTCTTCGTCATCATTGCATGCTGTGAGCGCGAGGGCACACAGGCAGATTGCCAAATGGATGTATGGATATTTCGTCATGGCACTGAGTGGTTTAATTGTCTGTAATAGGTGTTTTTTCAACACGTTTGCCATAAAGCTCTATCTCACCGTTGATTTGAGTCTCGGCTTCGGGCAGTTCAAATACAAAATTAGGGTCGTTGGGGGCCAGCATATAGGTCTCGTACCCCTGTACCACGCCGCTGCCTCCGTAGCTTCCGCTGGAACGCAGGGTCATCCGGTGGGTGATCTGTTTGGGATACCATGAGGTTGTGCGTTTTAAATCAAACCAGCGGTGGCCCTCACCGAAAAACTCGCGGCGCCGTTCATCGAGCACAAATCTGCGTATCCCGTTGTTTTCTGTGGGGAACTCTATTTTACTGACATCCTTTACCCGGTGTCTTACCAGCTCGCGCACATCGTTCAGGGCCTCTTCGTTCATGCCTTTGGCCGCGTATGCCTCCGCACGGTTCAGATAAGCCTCTGACAGGCGGTAATTGTAGGCTCCGAGTGAGGTGAACTGTGAGTGCCATTTGGCCGGAAGATCTATGCCGTCGCTCGCCAGAAGATAGGTTCCTCTGCCTCCTCCCTCTGCGTCAGGGTTCCAGATGGACCGGCAGTCGCCCTCAAGGAACGAGTCCAGCAAACCGGAGGATATTCCGTAGGCGATAAAGGTATTGTCGTTGTCGTCTTGCCCGCTGTAGATGCCGGGAACATCGTTGTGCCACGAATTGCTGTCGTCGCTTTCGATGATGAGCGAGAAGCAGTCGCCGTAGGTATGGAATATTTCCGGGTTGGATACGGTTACAAAAGGCACCGTGACGTGGGTTGCCAAATCATACAATCCGGCTGTACAGCTGCCGATAAGATCGCTTGCCGTACTGATTACATTATCCCATTCCCCCTTATACAGATACACGCGCGAGAGCAGTAACTGCGCCGCCTTCTTGTTCGGATGCCAGAGGCTCAGATTCTCTGCGGTCTGTTCAAAATAACGGATGGCGCTGTGCAGATCGTCTTCAATCTGCCGGTATACCTCTGCGGCGGAAGCGCGTGTATAGGTGTTTTTCACACCCGTATCCAGGCGCAAGGGCACTCCCATGACGGCTGTGGTCCCGTCATAATTGGGGGCATAGATGTTTACCAGCTCAAAGTAGGCGCGGGCCCTCACAAAATAGGCCTCGCCGTAGAGCTGGCTGCGCGAGCTTTCAGACCCGGCGGCTTTCTCCACGTTCTCTATCACATAGTTGGCCACCAGAATATTGTTGTAAAGGAGGTTCCACCACTTGTTTGTTTCATTGGTGCGATCCCCGTTTCCGTCAATCTCCACGTTACGCTGCCACGTGTAGAGGCTTTTGCAGGCGTTCTTGGCTGTCGTGGGGGCGCGGTCGTTATCCTGAATGTCATCGGTCATCAGGTCGGAAGCGTAGTTCCATGTGACATCTAAAAAGGCCTCCTGATGCATCATTGCCAGATACTGGTCTGTGGTGCGGGGGATGACCTGGTCCTTGTCTTCCTCTTTCAGGAAGTCCCCGCATGACGAGAAGAGCCATGTCAGACATGTGATGATAATAATGTATGCCGTCTGTTTCATATATATAGTCGTTTACTGGTTTTATAGGCTGACGTTGATACTGAAGTTGTAGGTGGGGAGGACAGGAAGCCCGATAGATGACACCTGATCAGGATCCTGGCCTTTCAGCTTCTTGTCAAAGGCAAATACCGCAAGGTTCTGCGCCTGTATGTCAAAACGCAGGGCGCTCAGTCCTAAGCGTTTGATGAATTTTTCAGGCACTGTATATCCCAGTGTGACGGCGCGCAGACGGATGTGGTCACCCTTTACCACACGCTCATCGGAATAGTCGTACATAAACCATCCGGTATATTCGCCGGGAGCTCCCATGCCTCTGTATTCGGCATCGCCCATGGTATATTTATATTCATCGCCGGCCGCAGGGGGCTCTTGCGGGTTATACATGTCGAGCTTTACATTGGTCAGTCCGGGAATGTTTGTATAGGCTTCGTCTCCCGGCTGGCGCCAGCGTTTCACAAACGCGCTGTTCATGTTCTTTTCCGGCATCGGAAGGGCCGGGTTACCCTCTTCGTAGAGTTGCAGCAGCCGCTGCCTGTAGCCCAGCTTGTAGCTGAACTCGGCCCTGAAGGAGAACTGTTTCCATGACACTTCGGTAGAGAAGCTGCCGTATGAGGTGGGAGTGCGGGTTCCGCTGAACGTGAAGATCCGGTCCAGGTACTCATTCCGGCTGAGTCCGGCAGGGAGCCCGGTCAGTCCGTCAAAACGGGGAAGACCGTAACTGTCCAGTCCGGCAAACCTGTATGAGAAGAATCCGTCAATGGAGTTCCCTTCGTGTACGACGGTGCCTTTCAGGTAGTCGGTGTAGGTGTTGTCACTCACGCTGCCCTGCTTCACCTTGTTCCTGTTCCATGAATAAGAGAGGGATGTGCGCCATTTGAAATTCCTGGTATCGATATTGACGGTTGATATGCTGAACTCGACACCTGTGTTGGAAGCTGTCCCGTCATTATAGTAGAGGCTGCTTGTCCCGTTGACCAATGAGGCCGAGCGCATTGAGATCAGGTCGGTTGACTTGCTGTAATACGCGTCTAAGGCGCCGCTGACCCGTCCGTGCCATAACGAATAGTCTATGCCGAAGTTAAAGGTGGAGGTCTTCTCCCATTTCAGGTTCGAGTTGGGGTAGTCTTTTATCTGCGCGCTCATCTCTCCTGTGGTGCTGTTTTTCTGCGGTTGCGAGATAATCAGGTAGGGAGTGGCCGAGGGCACGCTGCCGCGATAGCCGTATGATCCCCTGATGGCCAGAAGGTCTGCCGCTCCGGAATCCATGAAAGGAAACTCATTGAGGTTGACACGTCCTGATACGGACCAGACGGGATTGAATTTTTCTGATTCGTATTGTCCGAAACGGTTTGATCCGTCATTACGTATGTTGAAGTTGACCGAAAAAAGATTCTTGTAAGTATAGGTGGAAGTCATGTAAAATGACAGCTTGTTGTCTTTACGGTCTGTAATGACAGGCATGGTACGGGCCTTGACGTTGCCTTGCCCCATAAACCAGTAACGCAGGTACCAATAGTAGTCTTGCGCGTCTTCTGAGGTTCCTGCCCATACGGGGATGAACGATTCTCCCTGGTCGGGCGCGTATCCGGGGAACGGGCCGCTGGTCTGCCCTCGGTACTGCACGGATGACATCTCGTGCCCAAGGTCGATATTGAAGTGATGGTCTTCCTTGACTGTAAAGCTGTAGTTCAGCTGGTTCCGCCACAGGAACGAATATTGGTTGGTAGAGGAGTCTGACCATATTCCCCCTTCAGGAAGATAGGTGGCATAGTCTTCGATAGGAGGCTCCGATCCGTAGTCATAGCCCCGCAGCCCTGCCACGTAGAAACTTTTCTCGCCCATCCAGTTTTCGGTCAGGTTGGTGGTGGTGGTAAGTCCGCCGGTGCATGTATAGCGCAGGCCGGGGATGATTTCCCAGTCGAGAGAGGCTGTCAGATTCAGGCTCTTGTTCTTTACGTCTTGTCCTCCGTTCTCCAGCTCGTTCAGGATATTATAGTTTCCGTATATTTTCTGTTGTGTCGTCTGATCCTCGCGAATAAGTTTCGGCACATAGTAATATGAGCCGTCATTGTTCCGTACCGGAAAGATGCGGCTGGTATAGTATGCCTCGTCAAATACGGAATACTCTCTGGGATTATAGTCGGCGTCTTCTGCGGAGCCGCTCAGGCGTACGTCGATCATCAGGTTCTCACGCAGGTGGGATGAAAGGTTCATGCGTGCCGTGACGCGCCTCAGGCTTGCGCCCCGTTCGGTTCCCCTGTCGTCATTGAAGCCTACCGAGAAATAATAGCGTGTGCCTTCGTTTCCTCCCGATAGGCTTATGCTGTGTGTCTGGCTGAAAGCCGTGCGGTAAAGCTCTCCAAACCAGTCGGTGTTGTTAGCCTCCATTTGCGATACCTGCTGCTGGAATTCAGAGAACGAGATTTTCTTGTCCCAGTAATCCATCATTGCCCCCTCGTATCCGTAACGGTCGGGCATGCTCTGGAAATAAAGTCCCCGGTCCATGATTTCACGCGATACGTCAATGCGTTCTTTCGAGGTCATCAGTTCGAAGTCGCTGTACATGGGGCGGCGCTGCACCTGCGCGTTGAAGTTATAGCTGACGCTTGTCTTCCCCACTTTCCCGGTCTTGGTGGTTACTACGATTACTCCGTTGGCAGCGCGGGTGCCGTAAATGGCGGTGGCCGACGCGTCTTTCAGCACGTCAATGCGGGCGATGTCTTGCGGGTTGAGCCCTGAAATGGCGTTGCCTATCAGGTTGACATTGTCCCAGCTGTTGATTTCATCGGCTGTCAGCGGAACGGGATTTTCGTATACGATGCCGTCGATTACCCACAGCGGCTCGCGTGAGCCGGTGAACGTGCTTGTCCCGCGCAGACGCATCTTGGTAGAGGCGCCGGGCGCCGTACTGGTAGTCATGGTAAGCAGCCCGGGTATTTTGCCTTCCAGCATCTGGTCTATGGTAAGCGCTCCTTGGAAATTCAAGTCGTCTTCGGTCAGGGAGCTGATGGCGCTGGTCAATTTGCGTTTGTCAATGGTCTGATAGCCTGTCACCACCAGCTCGTCCAGCATCTGGCTGTCTTCCCTGAGGCTGAAGGTATACTCCGTCTTGTCGTTACGTATGTTTTGTCTGACAGTCTCATATCCTATGTAGGTAATAATGATGCTGCGCTCGTCACCCTTACAGTCGATGCTAAAGATGCCGTCATTGTCGGTAACGGCGTAATAGTCGGGGCTGTCTGCGCATTTGACGGTTACCCGGGCTCCAATCATAGGGTTGCCCTCTTTGTCAGATACCTTTCCGGTGATCCTCCGCGCTTTTCCGGGAGCGCCGCTCTTGTAGATAACCACAATGTCACCTTCCATTCCGTAAGTGAGATTCCGGGATGACAGCACCCGCTTCAGCACGGAGCTCCATGGCTCGTTGTCTGCCGTAACCGACACGGGCCCGGTATCTTTAAGCGTCTGTGCGTTGTACAGGATGTTCACACCGGCCTGTTTCCTGATTTCTTCCAGAAATGTCTCCATTGGAGCATTGCTTATGCGGAGAGTCACATTTTTGTCAATAGCTGGCGTTCTGGCCGCAGATAAATGGAGCGCCAGAAAAAGAAGCCCTATGATCCATTGCAGTTTTTTCATAATTGCCGTGCATTGTTGGTTTTCTATATCACTGTATACCGATTCTTTCAGTTTGAGGCCCTTTTCTGTGTCTTCATTGTGAAAGAATGCGATATCTTCTTTTCTTATGTATGCTTGAGACTTGAAAAAGGGTGACAAAAATTTGGGCCGTTTTGCATCTTTTTTTGCAGACGGGCTGTATATATGCGGAGATTATGTTGGCTGACAGTGGGATATATATTTACAGAGACCTGTTTGATATGGCGTATAAGGTTTTATGATGGCAATGACCGGGTTTTAGAGGATGGCATGGCAAGACGAGGCTGAATCCTGAGGATTCAGCCTCGCAAAGGCGGAATAAGGGGAGGGAATGAGGAAGAGAAAAACAGCCCTGCCCCTGTTTTTCAAGGCCTTTTTATTTTTTGCCGCCGGACAGATATATGCGGCGGCCCTTGACACGGTAAGTCAGGTCACCGGTCAGCTCGAATGCATTGAGGAAAGAGTTTATGTTCTCGTAACGCTTGACGGTACCGCTATAGGTCAGCTGCTTTAGTTCCGGGTCCTCATATACCACTTCTATGTTATACCATCGTTCCAGCTTTGACATGATGCTGCAGAGTGTCTCGCTATGGAAAGAGAAGATTCCGTTTATCCATCCTGTATAGTCTTCTACGTTTACCGCTCGCTTTTCTATCCGGTCCGTCCACATGACGGCCTGTTCTCCGGGTATCAGCTCCTCGTATTCGTCCATAAGGCTGCTTATGCATACTTTTCCGTGCACCAGTGTGGTATAGCAGGCTTCGTTGTCATTGTAGGCGTTGATGTTGAAAGCCGTCCCCAGCACACGGACTTCGCCGTAGTGCGTGCGCACCACGAACGGGTGGCCCGCGTCTGCGGCCACATCAAAGAAGGCCTCTCCCTCCAGCATTACCGTGCGTTGTTTCCCGGTAAAGCATACGGGATAGGTGAGCTTGCTGTCGGAGTTCAGCCGGACAATGCTGCCGTCAGAAAGAACCACCGTATTCTCGCCTCCTCTCGGTATTATGAATTTGTTGTAATCGGGCTCCTGAGTGTCTTTGCCTGTTTCCTGATTTGCGGATTGCCGCCCGTCTGCGGTATATGAAAGTTCGCCTTGTCTGTAGCTTACCTCTATTCCGCTTTCTACAAGGCTCATCTTTTGTTTCTCTACGCTGATTTGCTGCCCGTCATTCAGTTCCAGTATGCCTTTTGACTCACCGGGAGCCAGAATGGTCAGTGTGTTTTCCACTTCAGAGTCTTTGATGCCTGTTATAAGGATCCCGGCTGTTATGACTGCGGCGGCCGCTGCGGCATACCGCCATCGCCACCGGAATGTGTTCCGGGGTGACGGTGCTGCGGCATGGGTTCTTTTCAGGAAACGCCGGTAGGCCTCTTCGGCCGAATAGCGCGATGAGGCCTGAAATGCGCGTTCCAGCTCTTTCTCTTCGCGCAGCTTTTTTATTTCCTCGTTCAGACGCGGATGATCGTTTAAAAACCGTTCTGCCTGAAGCCTCTCTTTTTCAGAAGCCTCTCCGGTGAGATGCCTTTTCAGCAGTCCGGCCTTTTCGTGTATGTGAAATGAATGTCTCATAGAATATCATGTGTTTCTACAGTTTAGTATATATCAAAAGAGGAAAAAGGGTGACAGACGCAGCCTTTTTTTGTTATTTTTTATAGTCTGTCTTTTTGTTAATGTTTTCTTTTCAGATAAAGCGCCGCCGGGTTATTGGTTAGTAAACGGGGGGGGGGAAAATTTCATCAGGCCATAATAGGATTATCCATCCGATAATGTATTCCACGTTATTCAGCTTGTTGCGCAGGAACCTGAAACTGCGGCTTCGCTGCGTCTTGACTGTATTGATGCTTACTCCTAACCGCAGTGCGATTTCTTCCCATGAATATCCTTCTATGCGCATCAGAATAATGCGCTGCTGCTCTTTAGGCAGCTCTTTTATGTAGTTGTATAGCTGCCGGATCACTTCTTCTTTGACGGCAAGGGCATAATGCTCTTCTTCGTCATTCCTTTCTTCCTGCTCTTGCTGTAATTTCTCCAGAATATCGTTGTGAAGCCGGTGATTGCGCATGTAAAGCAGCGCGTTGTTGTAACAGGCGCGATAAAGATAGTTGGTCAGTTCTTTGATATCAGAGAAAGTCCGGTTCCCCTCCCAGACAGCAATGTATATGTCCTGTACCAAATCTTCTGCATCTTCCTGCTGTTTGAGAATATTGGCCACGAACGTGCACAATGCCGCATAGTATTGCTCATAGAACAGTTCCCATCCGTCAGGGTCTTTCCGGTTGACGGCCTTTAAAATTTGTTTTTCCTTGTGGCTCATAACAATTGCAAGTTTAGATGCGGTTCTGTAGCAAGCGGGAGGCAGCTCAGCCGTTAAAGAAGAATGTTCCTTGCTCTCAGGCTGCGGGCCCGGGCTTTATAGTCTCGGACTTACTGCAGAATTTATCTGGCATGAAATGAAAAATATATAAAACGCGCATAAAGATAGCTAATTTTCCTGACGTTGCAAGAAAGAAAGACCGCAACGGAACGGCACAAGGGATTATACCTATTATACCTGTAGCGGCGGGATGGAAAAACCGGCGGGAATGAGTCTGCACGCCCGGTCCGGCAAGCGGCTTTAAGCGTACAGGATCCCGTAAAAAACAAAAAAACAGCCTCAAAACCGGATGAGACTGCCTTTCTGTTTCCTCGCCTTGCGGTTAAGGTTACTTACGCAGGCCCAGGGCTTTGACGATGGCACGGTATCTTCCGATATCACGATCTTTAAGGTAGTTCAACAAAGAACGGCGTTTCCCTACCAAGGCAGTCAAAGCTCTTTCAGTGCCATGATCTTTACGGTTTTTTTTCATGTGTTCCGTCAAATGGGAAATACGGAATGAAAACAATGCAATCTGAGACTCGGCTGAGCCGGTATCCTTGTCAGACTTTCCGTATTGTCCAAAGATCTCCTGTTTCTTTGCAGCGTCTAAATACATGATTAGTTAAATGAATGTGTTGTATTAAAAAATTCTTTTGCGGCTGCGAAGATAGACATTATCTTGTAATATGCAATGATTTTTCAAACTTTTTCTGCTAACTTTGCAGCCAGATTAAGGTAAAAACGGTATGCAGGACATCAGGAACATTGCAATTATAGCCCATGTAGACCATGGGAAGACCACGCTTGTGGACAAGATGATGCTGGCCGGCCACCTGTTCCGCAATGATCGGATCAGCGGCTCGCTGGTGCTGGATAGCAACGATTTGGAGCGGGAGCGCGGGATAACGATTCTCTCAAAGAATGTGTCAATTGAATACAGGGGAACGAAGATTAACATCATTGATACTCCGGGGCACGCCGATTTCGGCGGGGAAGTGGAGCGGGTACTGAATATGGCGGACGGATGCATCCTGCTTGTTGACGCTTTTGAAGGCCCGATGCCGCAGACCCGCTTTGTATTGCAGAAGGCACTCGGCATGGGGCTGAAGCCGTTAGTGGTGATCAATAAGGTTGATAAGCCCAACTGCCGCCCCGAGGAGGTTTATGAAATGGTGTTCGATTTGATGTGCGCGCTTAATGCCACGGAAGAGCAGCTGGATTTCCCTGTACTTTACGGCTCTGCCAAGAACAACTGGATGGGCGATGACTGGAAATCCCCGACAGGCAGCATATTGCCTCTGCTTGATGCCATTATAAGATACATCCCGGCACCGAGACAGCTCGCGGGGACTCCGCAAATGCTGATAACCTCGCTTGATTATTCATCCTATACAGGACGGATTGCGGTGGGAAGAGTGCATCGCGGCACGCTGACCGAAGGGATGGGCATTACGCTTGCCAGGCGTGACGGCACGATGGTGAAGACAAAAATCAGGGAGCTGCATACTTTTGAAGGGCTGGGGCGTAAGAGAGTCGGGGCGGTCTCATCGGGTGATATATGCGCCATTGCGGGCATTGAGAAATTTGAGATAGGAGATACGGTATGTGATTTTGTGAATCCCGAGCCGCTTCCTCCTATTGCCATTGATGAGCCCACCATGAGCATGGTGTTTACCGTCAATGACTCTCCGTTTTTCGGGAAAGAAGGGAGGTTTGTCACTTCCCGGCATATACAGGAACGTTTGGCAAGAGAGCTCGACAGGAATCTGGCATTGAGAGTTGCCAGGGCACCCGGCGAGGAGGATAAGTGGATTGTGTCAGGACGCGGCGTGCTGCATCTTTCCATATTGATTGAGACCATGAGGCGTGAGGGCTATGAGCTTCAGGTAGGGCAGCCTCAGGTGATATTCAAGAAGATAAACGGCACAGAATGCGAGCCGGTGGAAGAGCTGACAATCAATGTTCCTGATGAATACGCCAGCAGGATGATTGACATGGTTACCCGCCGCAAGGGTGAAATGACTTCCATGCAGTCAATAGGCGACAGGGTGGATATGGAGTTTGACATTCCGTCGAGAGGCATTATCGGCTTGCGGACCAATGTGCTTACCGCTTCGGCCGGAGAAGCCGTCATGGCACACCGCTTTAAGGAATATCAGCCGTATAAAGGCGGCATAGATCGGCGTGTCAATGGTTCAATGGTCGCCATGGAAACGGGTACGGCCTTTGCCTATGCCATTGACAAGCTGCAGGATCGCGGTCGCTTCTTCATCTTCCCCCAGCAGGAAGTATATGCCGGACAGGTTGTAGGCGAGCATGTCCATGAGAACGACCTGGTTGTCAATGTGACAAAATCAAAGAAGCTGACCAATATGCGTGCTTCCGGCTCTGATGAAAAGACCCGAATCATACCGCCGGTGATATTCTCATTGGAAGAGGCTCTGGAATACATAAAGGAAGACGAATATGTGGAGGTAACTCCGAAGAGCATGCGGATGCGTAAAATTATACTTGATGAGCTGGAGCGAAAACGTACCGCCCGGGATAAGAGGGATCCGGCGTGACATGTCCGGACAAGAGGCCTTGCACCGTCAGAATGGACGGTGCAAGGCCTCTTCATACACATAAAAATAAGGATACCCCGTTATTTGTATTTCCCTGTCTGTCTGGCTAATTGATAAATTTGATCTTGTTCTTGTCTCTCGGTTTGGCGGCCGGAGACTCATCAGGATAGCCTAAAGCTATGGCATAAAGCAGTTTATGAGTATCCGGCAGATCCAGTTTCTTCAGATAATCACTTGCCGCTTCGCTGTTCATGAGCCGTATGGGCGCTCCCAGACAGCATGAGCCTATCCCCATGGACCAGGCCGCCAGTATGATATTTTCGCCTAACAGCCCGCAATCGACCTGTGACAGGTCATAGGCCGTATCGTATGCAATGAAGACTACCGTCGGAGCATTGTTGAATATATTCCTGAATCCGGGTTTCCTGGCGGCATTAGGGTTCTCTTTGACATATAATTCCGTAATGCCGTTGATAATATCCGGATTGTCAGTTACACGTATCTGCCATGATTCTTTGTGCATACCGTTAGGGGCATTGATGCCGCATTCAAGTATCCGATCCATTTTGTCACGCTCCACCGGCACGGGCTTATACTGGCGTATGCTCCGGCGTGCCATGATGGTTTCGATTACCTTGTTGGTGCTGTCTTGCCGCGCTGCCGTATTGTCGGCATTGGGGACGGCCTGTCTGCAGCCGCATAAGGCTGCCATGCCCAGACCGAGAATGAGTGTTGAAATAGCTTTCATACTTGTTTTGTTTTTAAAGATACCATTTTTGTATGGCAAATATAGCAAGGAACGTTTGTCTGCGGGTGCATGCGTTTTGTTTTTTTGTGTTTTATTTGGGTGTTTTTTAAATCCGGATGATACAGGCACGATTCCTGTGATGAAAGAAAAGACGGATTGCCTCTGTCCCGTTACTATGGCCGCAGCCGCCGGAGGGCTTTTGTCTCCGTACTGTAATACCGCAGTCATGTCAAGGGACTGAAAAAATACTGTTCCGTATGCATTCCCCGCCTTTATGGTTCCAGCCCGATGCATGCTTGCGGAGTCCGTCTGCATGTCTGCGCGCTCTTCGCATGGCGGCAGGCGTGCCGCGAAAGAAGAGGCTTTTGAAGGTATGAGAACCTTGCGGAAAGGCTGATTTAAGCAGATGGCACAAAGTGTCTGAAAAGGCTTTCGGGGGTGACGCCTCCCTTTCATACGGCGGGTTGACTATAATATTATCATAAATAATGAAAAAAACACTCAAAAAGCCGGGAGGCATGAAAAAAATAATTATTTTTGCTTATCAGAATGTTATAAAAAATGCCATGAATATGGAAAAAATGGAAAGAATAGACAGTTTAGACAGACGCATATTGGGGATTATCTCACAGAATGCGAGAATCCCGTTTAAGGATGTGGCCGCGGAATGCGGCGTGTCACGCGCGGCAATACACCAGCGCGTGCAAAGACTGATTGACATGGGAGTGATTGTGGGATCGGGCTACCATGTCAATCCTAAGAGTTTGGGATACAGCACTTGTACATATATAGGAATAAAGTTAGAAAAAGGCTCCATGTATAAAGGCGTCGTAGCCCAGCTGCGTAGTATCCGCGAGATTGTGGAGTGTCATTTCACTACAGGCCCCTACACAATGCTGATCAAATTGTATGTCCGTGATAATGAGCATCTGATGGATTTGCTGAACAGACAGATACAGGAGATACCCGGAGTAGCGGCTACCGAAACGCTTATATCTTTGGAGCAAAGCATTAAGAAAGAGATTCCTGTTTCTGAAAAATAAGGAGCATGGCAGGGGGGCTGTATTGGCAGGGGCTGATTATCGGGGTATTCACGTTTCTGATTATCGGAGTGTTTCATCCTATGGTGATTAAATGCGAGTATTACTTTGGAACACGTTGCTGGTGGATATTTTCAGTTATGGGCATTGGAGCCGCTGCGGTGTCACTGTTTATTCCTCATGAGATTGTTTCGCCCTTGCTGGGGGTGACGGCTTTCTCTTCATTCTGGGCAATCAGGGAACTGTTCGAACAGGAGAAGCGTGTGCGTAAAGGATGGTTCCCCAAGAATCCTAAACGTGAATACAAGTTTTAGACAGGCATGTTGCAAAACGATTATTATAACATAGAAAAGGGCTATGAAGGTATCGTATCTTCGGGCCCTTTATCCAGACAGCGTCCCGTCATTGGAGTTACTGCAAACTTCAGTGACGGGAACTGTTCTTTATCTGACGGATATGTCCGATCGGTGCTTGAGGCAGGAGGAGTACCGTTACTGATTCCTCCGTATGATGACGAAGAGAGCCTGATACATACGCTTGATGCCGTTGACGGCATTCTGTTGAGCGGAGGCGGTGATATAAACCCTTTGTTTATGGGGGAGGAACCTCTTGAGGAGCTCCGCGAGGTCAGCCATCATCGTGACAGACAGGAATTGCTGCTCGTAAGACTGGCTTCAGACAGACAGATTCCTATATTGGGAATTTGCAGGGGAATACAGGTGATGAATGTCGCGTTGGGCGGAAAGGTGTTTCAGGATATACGCAAGCAGTATGGAACGGAATGTATCAAGCACAGTCAGGAACTGAACCGTTCTTACCCTTCGCATACGGTACGTATCGCAAATGGCTCTTTGCTTTACAGGCTGTTTGAGAATACGGGCGCCGTTTGTCATGACGGCCTGTCGTTACCGGTCAATTCATTCCATCATCAGGCCGTAAGTGTTCCGGCTCCCGGATTCCGTGTATGCGCCTGTTCGCCGGACGGCATTGTTGAGGCCATTGAATCGGAACAATACAAGTCTGTGATTGGAGTGCAATGGCACCCGGAGTGCATGATACTTGAAGGGAACAAGGATATGATGCCGCTGTTTGAGTGGCTGGTGAAGGAGTCGCTTTCATTTGCGGAGGCCAGACGGGTGCATCAACGCATCGTCTCATTGGACTCCCATTGTGATACTCCCATGCTTTTTGACCGGAACATACGCTTCAATACGCGTGACCCGCGTGTAAAGGTCGATATTCACAAGATGTACGAAGGACATCTTGACGGAATTGTCATGGCGGCTTATCTGAAGCAGGGATCCCGTGACAAGGATGCCTTGCAGGCTGCCTCGGCAAAGGCTTTTTCCTTGCTGAGCCGGATAGAGGAGATGGTTGCGGCAAACAGTCTGTACGCAGGTATTGCCTGTACGCCGCAGGATGTATTCCGCCTGAAGAGAGAAAACAGGAAAGCCGTCATGTTAGGAATAGAAAACGCCTACGCAATTGGATTGGATATTGCGAACATAGAAAGGTTCCGTGAGAAAGGAGTCGTTTACATGACGCTATGCCATAATGGCGACAACGATGTATGCGACTCGGCATGCGGGAACAGGGAGCATGGAGGATTGAGCGCGTTTGGCCGTCAGGCGGTCCGTGAGATGAACCGTGTGGGCATGATGGCCGACTTGTCACATGCTTCTGAAGAGAGCTTTTTCGATGTGTTGGAATGCAGCCGCGCGCCTGTTGTCTGTTCGCACTCTTCGTGCCGTGCCTTGTGCAATCATCCGCGTAATCTTACCGATGATCAGATCCGTGCGCTTGCAAAGGCCGGAGGTGTGGCACAGGTATGCATCTATGGCGGTTTTCTGCGTGATGACGGGAAAGCCGGATTGCCCGATGTGGTGGCACATATCAACCATATGGCCGGGATTGCCGGCATTGACCATGTGGGGATAGGTACCGATTTCGACGGAGACGGGGGCGTGCCCGGATGTGATTCTGCGGCCGAAGTGATTAATCTTACCCGCAGACTGATGGCTGAAGGATATTCTGAAGAGGATATAGCCAAGATATGGGGTGGAAACTTTATGCGTCTGATGGAAACCGTACAGGCGGATGCTGTGAGATGACAGTTATGAACGTATTAAATCAGAAACCGTCAGAGACAATGAAAAACAGGATATTAGGCAACTGCATTACAGGAGCATGCGCTTTTCTGCTGCTGGGATGCATGGCATGTGCCAATAGCAGGAAAGCCGATTCCGGGAGCAAAGAGGCGATGGAGGCAGTCAGTGTTCCGGCATTCAATGCAGACAGTGCATGGCTTTATGTGAAGCGGCAGACTGACTTCGGGCCGCGTGTACCCAATAGCACGGCACATGATTTGTGTGGCGATTACCTCGCATTGAAGCTTGAGGATTTTGGGGCTAAAGTATATGACCAGCGTGCCGATGTGACCGGATATGACGGCAAAGTGCTGAAAGCACGGAATATCATTGGTGCCTATAATCCCGGATCGCCCCGCCGCGTGATGCTTTGTGCGCATTGGGACAGCCGTCCGTGGGCCGATAACGACCCCGATAAGGACAACCGCCGCAAACCTGTTCCCGGAGCGAACGACGGTGCCAGCGGATCAGGCGTATTGCTCGAAATCGCCCGTCAGTTGCAGGCACAGGCTCCGGCAATCGGTATTGACATCATCTTCTTCGATATGGAAGATTATGGCATTCCGCAGTTTGAGAAGAATCGCGGCAGTGATGAGAATACATGGTGCCTTGGCTCACAATACTGGTCAAGAACCCCTCATGTAGGCGGCTACAATGCCCGTTTCGGTATTCTGCTTGATATGGTGGGAGCCGGGAATTCGACTTTCTACAAGGAAGGAATATCCATGCAGTATGCTCCTTCTATTGTGAAGAAAGTATGGAGTGCCGCCAAGAAGATTGGTTTTGAAAGCTATTTTATTGATGAAAGCGGCGGATATGTGACCGATGATCATTTGCCGGTGAACGAGATTGCACACATTCCCTGCATTGATATCATCAACTGCGATATGAACAGTAAACTGTCCGGTTTTGGCGATACATGGCATACCGTGAACGACAATATGGATGTAATAGACAAGAATGCACTGCGTGCTGCGGGACAGACAGTGTTACAGGTTATCTATAACGAGAAGTAAGTATATGGCGACAATAGATGAGTTACAAGAGGAAGTAATTGCTGAATTCAGTGGCTTTGAAGACTGGATGGACAAGTATCAGCTGCTTATTGACCTTGGCAATGAGCAGGAACCGCTTGATAAGGCCTACAAGACAGATTCCAACCTGATTGAAGGATGTCAGAGCCGTGTATGGCTACAGGCCGATCTGGTTGACGGGAAAGTGCATTTTCAGGCAGAGAGCGATGCGCTGATTGTGAAAGGAATCATCGCATTGCTGATAAAAGTTGTTTCAGACCATACTCCGGATGAGATATTGGACAGCGAGCTGTATTTTATTGACAAGACAGGACTGAAAGAACACCTTTCGCCTACGAGAAGCAACGGCTTGCTTGCCATGGTGAGGAAGATGCGCATGTATGCGCTGGCATTCAAGGCGAAAGCCTGCTGATGTGTGCAGACTGGCCATGAAGTATTTGTCAGAAACGAACGGGCTGCGTTCCTTTTTTTGACTACCGGTGACTTTGTTCAGGGCAGGCGGCGATAATCACCTGTCTTTCTTTTGTGCAGCCGTCTGCGCACACTGTATGTTGCGCATAAGGCCTTTGTATTTGGCTCTTTTTACGGCCGAACCCTTGAACAGCTTACGGTATTCGCCAACGCTCAGATGCTTCCATGTTTCTCTGGTCATTGCCAGAAGCCCGTGTCCGGGAGCCAGACGAGGCTCCCTGGATGGAGTGGCGAAGCGGTTCCACGGGCAGGCTTGCTGGCACCGGTCACAGCCGTAAATGCAGCCGCCCATCTTTTCTGCGGCAAATTCTGGAATCTCCTGCCGGTTCTCTATGGTCAGATAAGACAGACAACGTGCTGCATTCAGGCGGAAAGGTGCTTGCAGGGCATGCGTGGGACAAGCTTTCAGACAGCGTGTGCAGCTTCCGCACCGGCTTCGCTGCGGGCTGTCATATTCAGGTTCCGCATTGATGACCAGTTCGCCCAGAAAAAACGCCGAACCGGCATGCGGAATAATCAGCTGGGTGTTTTTCCCTATCCATCCCAACCCGCACCTCCATGCCCAGTACCGTTCCAGCAAAGGGGCCGTGTCGCAGAACGCTCTTCCTCCGGTCCCGGGCAACTTCTGTGTGATGAACCGAAGCAGGGCATAAAGCTTGTCTTTCATTACCGTATGGTAGTCTTCACCGTATGCATACCATGCAAACTGATATTCTGAGGACTTAATGAATTGCGGGGGGTAATAGTTGAGTGCCACAGAGATGACGGTCTTTGCCCCTTTGACCAGCAGTGCCGGGTTTAGGCGTTTGTCAAGGTTCTCGGCCATAAATTCCATCCCGGCATGGTCTTTTCTTTCCAGCCATTGCCGCAGGAACCGGCGGTTCTCGCCGTCAATCTCTCCGGCGGGTGCCATGCCGCAGGCCGCAAATCCCAGCCGGGAGGCCTCTTTCCTTATCTGCAGGGCTGTTTCTTCGGGCAGACTCATGTGTGTCTGTAAGGCTGTGGGGCCTATTCAAAAACCTTGAACTCATATCCATGCTCAAGCAGCCACTCAATGGATCGCGGAAGAGCATACATGGTATTCTTTTCAGACTTGACAGAGTCATGAAAGGTAATGATAGAGCCGTTCCGCGCATACTTCTTTACCTTTTCGAATACTTGTTTGCCGTTCAGATGCTTGCTGTAGTCACGTGTCACGAGGTCCCACATGATGATTTTATACTTGCGTCTCAGCAGTTCGTACTGTGACCGTCTCAGGTGTCCGTGCGGAGGCCTGAAAATGTCTGTCTGAATCAGTCTGCTGGCTTTTTCCGTATTGGCCAGATAGCTTTTTGTGGAGCATTCAAAGCCTCGTATATGGTTAAACGTATGATTCCCAATCCGGTGGCCTCCGGCTCTCAGCATCTCAAATTCTTCCGGATGCTTGCGCACGTTGTCACCTACCAGAAAAAAGGTTGCCTTAATGTCATACTTGTCCAGTACGTCAAGCACCCAGGGTGTCATCCGAGGGATGGGCCCGTCATCGAAAGTCAGGTATACTGCTTTTTCTTTCGGGCTCATTCTCCAGATAGCCTGGGGATACATCCGGCGGACAAGTTCGGGAGGCTGCTCTATAAACATGGTTTTATGCATCAGGATCCCGCTTTTATCCGGTGGTGGAAGCGGGCGTATAAAGTTTCGAAGTCCTTGTTAAATTTGTTCATGAACGCAGGTTTCTGTTTTTCACTCTGCATTTGTCTGATGATGTCATCAAGCAGGTAGAACTGAAGGATGCAGTTTTCCGCATATCCGGCAAGGCCTGCATTGCTCATGCCCATATACCAGTTGATATATTCAAACGATTTTTTTCCTACCGTTTCCAGTATTCTGTTGGCGGCATCCTCCTTGCCTAACTGGATATAGGCTTTTGACAGGTCAAGGGCACTGTTTTGGAAATCATAAGGAACGGTCTCGCATGGGATCATCTTGTCACAGTATTGCAAGGCTTTCAGTGCCTTGTCTTTCTTGCCTTCCTTCATAAGTTGTTTTATAAGGGTGGCAAACAGGCGGCGGTGCGTGGTACACATGCGCATGATGTTCTCGTCAAGATATATGTTTTTATTGTTTATTTTACCGAACTTGAATTTGTGCATCAGGTTGTCATACATCTTCTCACTGTCTACGGCATAACTTTCACCGTTTTGCGAATAGCCGGACTGCCTCCAGTCAAACGGCGTGATGCGATATGCCAGACCTTCCTGAACAAAGAACGGGTCAAGTCCAAGATGATTGGCAGAACCTACAGTGATGGCCACGTAAAGCGGACGTTCCCAGTTGGTATTTGCCAGCATTTCAAGCATCATCAGCTCATTCTTGTAAAGCGTACGTTTCTTGAGGGGAATATACATCTTGTCGGGCAGGCTGTCTTTGTATGCGTCCGGAATCTTCATTCCCGAACGGCGGACAGCCTCCTTGTCAAGGGTGATGTGTACGGTATCGGTCGGGATGTAGTGCAAATCATCGTCTTTTGAGCGCACCCAGTATTTCAGGATGTTTTTCAGTTCAAACGGGTCATCACCATAATATAGGCGTGCGTCAGGGTGCTGTTTGTAGAATTCCTCAATCATCCGTTTTGCTTCCGGACGTACGGTGATGTATTCGTTCTTTCCGGTTACGAACTCTATACGGTTCCATGTGACGGGTACTGAGGGTGATTCGTATGCCGGTCGTCTCATCTGGTCAATATACCAGTCGGTCTGCAGATAGCTGAGGTTGCATACACGTGCATCGGTGCGGAATCCTTCTGTGTCCTGGTTATACCACAATGGGAAAGTATCGTTGTCACCGTTGGTGAAGATAATCGGGTTCCCTTTTTCCTGAATGCTGCTCAGATAGTTCTGTCCGAAATCGCGGCATACGTAGCGTCCGCTTCGGTCATGGTCGTCCCATGTCTGGCTGGCCATCTGTATGGGGATCAGCAGGCAGATAACCGATGCGATGACTCCTGCCGTAGTTTCGGAAAATCTCTTTTTACGCATGAATTCGGCGAGGGCTGCCACTCCGAGTCCGATCCAGACGGCAAATGCATAGAACGAACCGGCGTATGCATAGTCACGTTCGCGCGGTTGCAGCGGAGTCTGGTTCAGATAGATTACAATGGCCAGTCCGGTCATGAAGAACAGGAAGAATACAATCCAGAACTGTCTGATGCCCTCATGGCCGCGGTATGCCTGCCAGAACAGACCGATAATTCCGAGAATCAACGGAAGACAGTAGAACACGTTGTGTGCCTTGTTGTTCTGCAGCTCAGAAGGAAGCCTGCTTTGGTCGCCTACAAGCAAGCTGTCAATAAACGGAATGCCGGTGATCCAGTTTCCGTGCTCCGGTTCGCCATTTCCCTGAATACCGTTCTGGCGTCCTGCAAAGTTCCACATGAAATATCTCCAGTACATGAAGTTTACCTGATAAGAGAAGAAAAACTTCAGGTTTTCCCACATGGTGGGCATTTTCACCATTACGTTGTTCCCGCACTCGTCATAGGGGATAAGCGTGCCTTGTATGCCGTCTACCCATTCATCGCGGTCATCCTTGTGCCCGCCAAACCATTGCTCATAAGCGGCAATATGTTCCGGAGCGCTGCTGTGCATACGCGGGAACAGCATGTTTTGCGCATATACGTAATCAATCTTGTGACGTACTATCTCGTAACTGTCTTTCTCTTCTGGATTTTCCTTTTCCTTGCGCTGGTATACGGGAGCACCCTGCTTGCTTACGGGTACGCAATACTGTCCTTCCACTTCAAGTTTCACCTTTGAGTTATATGACGGGCCGTAGAGTAGCGGAGTGTCACCGTACTGCTCACGTCCCAGATATTCGCCCAGTGTGAAGATGTCTTCTGGAGAGTTCTGGTCCATAGGCGGGTTAGCCGATGAACGTATCACTATAACGGCATATGAGGAATATCCGATAACCATCATGGTCATGCAGAGAATGGCCGTATTGAGCGTGCGTGCGCTTACCATCAGTCTCTTTCCGAACACTCCCCATAGGCATGCTGCGATGAGAGCCATGAATATAATGCCGAATATCACGCTCTGAGTTCCGTGTCCGAAGAAAGGAATACCTAGCATGGCGATGGTAAGCAGGAATGCCAAGCGCGCGCGTTTGGGACTCTTGTATGTGCAGCTTTCGTAGATGCTCCATACCAGAATGCAGAGCAACAGGATGATATAGACAATCAGTCCGCTGTTAAACGGCATGCCGAAACCGTTTACGAACAGCAGCTCAAACCATCCGCCCACTTTTACGATACCTGGAACGATACCATACAGTACGGCTGCCACAAGCACCATTGAGCCGGCCAGTGCAAGGAACGAGCCTTTCAGGCCGGCATCCGGTTTTTTCTTGTAATAATATACCAGCACGATGGCAGGGATACAAAGCAGGTTGAGCAGGTGAACGCCTACCGACAGTCCGGTCAGGTAAGCAATCAGGATGAGCCAGCGGTCACTATGCGGTTCGTCGGCCACGTCCTCCCATTTCAGGATGAGCCAGAAGACTACGGCGGTGAAGAGGGAAGAGTATGCATATACCTCACCTTCTACGGCACTGAACCAGAATGTGTCAGTAAATGTATAAGCCAGAGCTCCGGTCAGTCCGGCCCCCATAATGGTGATGATCTTACCGGTGGTCATATTGTTCATATCGGGGCATACCAGCTTTCTTGTGAGGTGTGTGATGCTCCAGAACAGAAACAGAATACATCCCGCACTAAGCAGTGCCGACATGATGTTAACCATTCGCGCCACGTCAGAAAGGTCTGACGCAAACTGCGAGAAGAGGTTGGCCGTAAGCATGAAGAACGGAGCGCCGGGAGGGTGACCCACTTCCAATTTATATCCGGCGGTGATGAATTCAGGACAGTCCCAGAAACTGGCTGTCGGCTCTATAGTCATGCAATAGACTGTGGCGGCAATGGCAAAGGCCAGCCACCCAACAAGGTTGTTGATTCTTTGGTATTGTATCATTAAGAACTACAGTATAATTAAAATTATTTTAATCGGACCGTAAAGATAGGAAGAAAAGTAATCACATGCCCTATTGTAGCCTTGTAATCTGTATTTTGATAAGTTTATTTAAGATTATACACGGTGTTGTGGCATTGTGAGAACTCTTTTGGCCGGAATAAGAGACATGCGCATGGCAAGAGTTTCAGGCGTGAACAGGCGTACTGCCCATTGGGAGCCGCCAGCCTGCGCTTTCATACATCGATACTCTGCCTTATTTCCCCTGCCGTCCGCAATGTGGTCTTTGCATCGTGCGTTCGGGTGGAATCACGGGCACTTTCCTTGCAGGCGCACGCGGACTTTTTATGGATTCATCCGGTGGCGTGCGTGTGATCATGCGCCTTGAGTACGCGGTGAGGCAGGTTGCCATGTCCGAGCAGGTCAATGGGACAACCGAGATGCCTGTCAATCCACTCGGCCGATATTTCCGTATCCGGGTGATAGTCAAGCGTATGGTCTACGCAGGCGATACTCTTGACCGATCGGAGAATCCCGCCGATGTCATGACTTGCCAGAATGATGGCGCAACGGTGATTGAGCGTTTCGAGTATCTCGTACAGTTTGGCCTCGAAACGCTTGTCAAGATACGTATCCGGCTCGTCTAAAATCACCAGGTCTGGTTTTGATATGACAGCGCGTCCCAGCAGGGCACGTTGCATCTGTCCGCCGCTGAGCTGACCGATGGCACAGTGCTCAAGTCCGTCAAGCCCCATGTCGTGCACGATGTGGTCAACGCGTTCGTTCTGTTCATCGGTATAACGTCTGAAGAGCCCTTTTTCTCCGCATAGTCCTGACCGGACAACCTCTCTCACCGAGATGGGAAACGCTTTGTCTATGCGGTTGTATTGCGGCAGATAGCCAGCCTTGATGGTGTCGGATGGCTGTCCGTTCTTAAAGAAGCGGAGTGTTCCGCTGGCAGGTTTCAGCAGTCTGAGTATGATTCTTATGAGGGTGGTTTTTCCTCCTCCGTTCGGGCCGATGATGCCCAGAAAGTCATTCTCGCACACGGTGAGGCTTACATCGGTCAGCACCGTCTTCTTGTCATAGGCTGCCGATATGTTTTTCAGTTCGAGTATCGGTTTATTCATGAATGAGACTTTGGGTTATGTTAATAAGTTCATGCTCCCACGCATATGCCAGCGGATTGATAATCACCTGTTTTGTTGCGGTCTCTTGTGCGGCCAGCATGGCATTGCGGCTGTCAAATTCCTTCTGGATGAAGATGATGCGAATGCCTTTCTGTCTGCACTGCCCGATGATTTTACGCATGTGTGCGGGTGATGGCTCCCGTCCGTTTTCTTCCAGACACAGCTGCTCCATGCCGTAGTCGCGCGCGTAGTAGCTCAGTGATGGGTGGTAGATGAGGAATGCCTTGTCGGCCTTTTGTGCCAGCATGGCGCGTATGATGCTGTCTGTGTGGCAAATGATGCTGTCTGTCCTGCCAAGGTTCTCCGTGTAGTAACCGGTGTTGGCACTGTCTATGCGGCAAAGTGCATTGCAGATGTTGCGTACGATGATGCGAGCGTTTGCCGGAGAGGTCCATGTATGCGGCTCCACACCGTCCGCTTGCGCATGTTTGTTGTGGCGGTGCGTATCGCGTATAAGATCTATTCCTTCGGAAGTGTCAAATACCTTCATCTGTGGCGCGTCGGCCGTCAGCCTGTCGGCCCAGGTCTGTTCAAATCCGATATATCCTATTTTGAACCAGGCTTCGCTCTTGGCAATGTCTAGCAGCTGGAGCGGGGTGGGGTCATACGTTTCCGGGCTGATCCCTTCGGGCACGATGCTCACCACCTTGAACTGTTTACCGGCTATCTGTTCGGTGAAGTAGCGCAGCGGTTCAATGGTTACAACGAGCGTGCGGGGGCCTCCGGCGCCCTGTTCGTCTCGTGTATGGCACGAAGCCAGTGTAAGGAATGTCAGTACGGTGATTAGTTGCAATGTTTGTTTCATATCGGTTGCGGTTGTTGTTATGTCTGAATGCAAAGATACAAATGAGCCGGTGTTATTTCTAATGTTCGTGTCGCAAATATTTTTAGATGAGCAGACGCACCACTCTTTCGGCAGTCAGCACGATGAAGATGTAGCGGAACAGCTTGCCCAGTGTCATTGAAAGGAGAGTTATGGTGAGGCTGGCGCGCATCAGTCCGAGCACAATGGCAATGCCGTCGCCAATGACTGGAAGGAACGAGAAAAAGGCCATCCATGCGCCTCTGCCTCTGATAAAGCGTTCTGCCTTTTCGAGCTTCTTGGGACCTGCTTTCAGCCAGCGTTCAATATATTCCGTTTTTCCCAGATGCCCTATCCAGTAGCAGGTCATGCTGCCGGCCGTGTTTCCCAAAGTGGCAAGCAGAATGGCGAGTACGGGGTCTGATCCCATTCTTACGAAAGCCACCAGAACAGTCTCGGAGCTGAAAGGGAGTATGCTTCCGGCCAAAAAGGCTGTCATGAACATGCCTATATAACCATAGTCGAGAAGAAACTGCAAAGCCGCATCCATAAATCCAGTATAAATAAGACAACCAGCATGACAAGCAGTATGATGAGACTGACAAGGCTCTGCTTGTTACGTGTCACGGCAAAATACTGTCCGATGACAATGCTGCCGCACGTAATGGCCGGAGGAAGCAGCAGAGCGTGCAGGTGCGGCTGCAGAAACAGCATAAGCACCATGATGGCTCCGGTCGTCATGATATAAAACATGAATACGCGGGTACGTATTTTATCCTGATAGCTGTTTCCGGCATATCTGACAGCACACCATAGGGTCATGAGCAGCATAGCGGCCAGACTTATCCACTCCTCAATGCCGATACCGCTGTAGCCGATGCCTCGGAACTCACTTATCTCCTGATAAATAACGGAGAAAAGGCTCCAGTCACGGATATAAGATGTATATCCCAGCAGGAACCAGTAAGGCAGAACGAACCCCATAATACAGGCAAGCAGCGTGCGTATGGTCACATCATAAAGCCATGCCTGCATAACGATGAACAGGGGAAGAAGCCAGATAAACTGGGGAAAAAACAATGATGCGATGCCGTAAAGGAAAAATCCGTGAAATGCGAGATTTACGGGCTCTATGCGCTGGTAGGTATGAAACAGGAAGAAGAAACTTCCCAATAGGAGACATGCCAGGATATTGCCTGTTTGCAGCATGTGGGGCAGAAAGATAGCCGAAAACAGGATGAATACTGACAGATACAATGTAGACGAAACGCGAATCACTGCATGCCGGGTGACGGTATTCCACAGTATCCACATTGAAAAGAGCACAAGCAGGTATCCGCACAGGTTGTAAAAGCGGAATGATGGAAAAGCCGCCGTAAGTTCATGGAGAAAGTGGCTGCTGTCTGTAAGGGCATCGCCCGATTCCGGAACGAGCAGCCAGTATACGGAGGCTGCAACAGAGGCAACGAGGAGCGGTATACCCCCCGTTACCAGTTTATTCTGAAAGTATTTGCTGTTCATTGACTATAAATCGAATCCGATATCAGAACGGAAATATTTATTTTCGAACTGAATCTTCTGCGCATTTTTGAATGAAAGGGCCAGAGCCTCTTCTTTGTTGTTACCGTATGAGCTTACAGCCATCACGCGTCCGCCATTGGTCACAATCTGATTGTCTTTCAAGGCAGTTCCGGCATGAAACACAATGCTGTCTGTCACCTCTTCGATACCCGAAATGGCATATCCCTTTTCGTAAGCTTCAGGATAGCCTCCCGATACGAGCATCACGCATACGGCTGTACGCGGATCAATGACCAGTTCTTTTTCATTCAGGTTTCCGGCAGCAACGCCTTCGAACAGGTCTACAATGTCATTCTTTATTCTCAGCATCACGCTTTCGGTTTCCGGGTCGCCCATGCGCACGTTATATTCGATGACCATCGGACTACCCTTGACATTTATCAGACCGAAGAAGATGAATCCCTTGTAGTCGATGTTTTCGGCTGCAAGACCTTCAATGGTAGGACGGATGATGCGGTATTCTACTTTCTGCATCCATCCCTTATCGGCAAACGGTACGGGTGATACCGAACCCATACCACCGGTATTCAGGCCTTTGTCGCCCTCACCGATACGCTTATAGTCTTTGGCTTCGGGCAGAATCTTGTAGTTCTTTCCATCGGTCAGTACGAATACCGAACATTCTATTCCGCTGAGAAACTCCTCAATCACCACTTTTGCCGAAGCGTTCCCGAACATGCCTCCGAGCATTTCCTTCAGCTTTTTCTTGGCTTCTTCAAGGGTGGGGAGGATGAGTACTCCTTTTCCTGCACATAAGCCATCGGCTTTCAGCACGTAAGGAGCCTCAAGGGTTTCAAGGAAAGCTGTTCCCTCTTCTATGTTGCCTGTAGTGATGCTCTTATAGCGTGCCGTAGGGATGTTATGGCGCTGCATGAATCCCTTAGCGAATTCCTTGCTTCCTTCGAGCACGGATCCGGCCTTTGACGGCCCTATTATCGGTATTTCGCTCAGTCCGGCATTGTTTTTGAAATAATCATATATGCCGTTTACCAAAGGATCTTCCGGCCCGACAACCACCATGTCGACATGATTGCTGACAACGAACTCGCGAATTTTGTCGAATTCGTTCACTTTGATGCTGACATTTGTTCCCGTACCGGCAGTACCGGCATTTCCCGGAGCAATGTAGAGCTGTTCCACTTTGGGACTTTGTGCTATTTTCCATGCCAGTGCATGTTCACGTCCGCCCGAACCGATTAATAGTATTCTCATAATTATATTTCTTTATTTGTTAGTGTCATTTCAGGAAATCTTCAAAATAACGGGTGATGTGTTCGTGCAGGTGTACTCTGTCACGTCCTACCATGTTATGTCCCTGTCCCGGATAGATGAAGAGATCGGGGTGAGTACCCTTGTCAATGCATGCGCGTATGAATGATAGGGTATGTTGCGGAACGCATGTCGGGTCATTTCCTCCGATGATGAGTTCCAGATGTCCTTTCAGATTTCCTGCTTTCTGCTTCAGGTCGGCACTCTTGTATCCTTCGGGATTGCTTTCGGGCGTATCCATATAGCGCTCGCCATACATCACCTCATAATATTTCCAGTCGATAACCGGGCCTCCGGCAACGGCTGCCTTGAATACATCGGGGTGAGTAAGCATCAGATTGACAGTCATAAAGCCTCCGAAACTCCATCCGTGCACTCCCAGACGGCCGGCATCTACGTATGGCAGTCTCTTCAGCAGTTTGACTCCTTCCATCTGGTCTTTCATCTCTTCAGTTCCCAGCTGACGGAAAGTGCAGTTCTCGAATTCCAGTCCGCGGTTCTCGCTGCCTCTGTTGTCTACGGTAAGCATTACATAACCCAGCTGTGCCATGTAGATGTCCCATCCGCGTGCCGCATAGCGGAAGTTATTGCTCAGCATCTGTGCGTGCGGACCTCCGTAGACATAGATGATGGCAGGATATTTCTTGTTCGGGTCAAAATCGACCGGTTTGATAAGGCGATAGTAAAGGTCGGTCTTTCCGTCTCCGGCTTTGATGGTACCTGTTTCTATTTCAGGAACATTGAATCCTTTCCAGGGGTCATCGGCAGTAAGCAGATTCTTGATTATCTTGCTGTCTGATGTGGAAACGATATCGATGTTACGGGGAATTTCCGGAGTTGAATAGCTGTCGATCAGATAATTTCCATCGGCCGACAATTGTACGCTGTGTACGCCTTCACTGTTGCCTACCGGGCGTTTTTTGCCTGTATTCACGCTTACGGCATAAGTATTGGTCTGCATCGGTGAAATCCCGGTGCTTGTGATGATAACTTCCTTCTTCTTTTCGTTGAAGCCTACGATGCTTTGTACGAGCCAGCTGCCTGTTGTTATCTGCTTTACCAATGTACCATCGGTCTTGTATACATACAGGTGGTTGAAACCATCGCGCTGGCTCTGGTAAATGAATTTGTTGCTGTCCCATGGCAGGAAAGTGATAGGATGCCGGGGCTCTACGTATCTGGGGTGAGTCTCTTCATAGACAACAGCCTCGCGCGCGCCATCGGCAGCATTGTAACGTACCAGCCGGGCATGGTTCTGATTCCGGTTGAGCTCAATGACATAAATCTTTTCTTCATCGGGTGCCCAGCTTACGTTTGTGAAATAGCGGTCGGTCGGATCTCCGGCCTGCAGGGTAACGGTATTTCCTTTGTTCATGTCGTATACGCATACCGTAACCTTGTGACTTGTCATTCCGGCCATCGGGTATTTGTCTGGTTCAAGGGTGGCAATGCGTGTGTCAATGTTTACTTGCGGATAGTCGGTAACCATGCTTTGATCCATGCGGTAATAAGCCATACGGTTTCCTTTCGGGCTCCAGAAGATACCGCCCATGATGCCGAACTCGTTGCGGTGAACAGCCTGCCCGTAAACCAGGTCATGATCTTTGGGGGAAGTTTCCGGATTGGCAAATTCCGGACTTAGCAGTGCGGCCTGCGAGGCATTTTCGTTGCGGCTTACGTAGAGGGCATCGCCAATCGTATAGGCGGCTGCCTGATGGTCGGGGCTTACTTCAATGTTTGCCGCGCCTTTGCCCAGTGCGATAAGCCGCTCCACCTGTTTGGTCTCAAAGTTGAAGAATACGATGTATTCCGGTTGCACAATCATTACCACAGGACGTTCGCTATCGGGGAAACGTACATCGTAGAGGGCATGCATCTGGCGCAACTTTACGGCACCGGTTCCCAATCCCCTGTTTATATCATCGAGAGTAAACAATACCGATTCTTTTCCGTTTTTCGGATTTATAGCCTTAACCTCTTCCACATCAGGCAGGATGCACCGGTTGCCCCACCATTGCATGCCGTACAGGTCCTTGATGGAACAGTTGTAGTAGTTACTGCCTCCCGGTATGAGGTCTTCAAGGGTGAAACTCTTTAGATTCTGAGACATGGTCATGATTATTGACAAGCAGATGAATGCCAGTGTCAGGTTGATTTTTCTTTTCATATTGTTTCCTGTTTTTCTTGGTGTCGAATGATTTCTTGTGCTCGCTGCGGTCGTTCCATTTTTTGTCCTGAGCATTTCTGGGCGAACCGTAGCTTCTTCTTGCCGTACCGGCTCTTTTTTCTCTTATGCGCGGCGGACGCTGTTCTCCTGATGCCGGCTTGCGGGTTTTGAAGTCATTATGGCTGTTTTCCATATAATCTTTGAAGTTTCCGCTGAACAGCCGGTACTTACGGAATTCACAAGCCAGTGATCCGTTGAACAAAGGAATCTTCTCGGAAGCTTTCAGGCCTATCTGGTCAAAACATTCTTCTTGATAGCTCAGTATCCAGGCATCGTTCCCGGTAAAGGCGTGTTTCAGCCTCTCGCCGATGGTTTGGTAGAGTCCAAGCAAGTCGTTGGCCAATATGCGCTTGCCGTATGGCGGATTGGTTATCATGACAGCTTTCCCGGCGGGAGCCTTGAATTCTTCAAAAGGTCTTACCTGAAGGATGATATCCTTGCTGAGTCCGGCAGCCTTTACGTTGTGCATAGCTATTTCGTTGGCATGGCGGTTGATGTCATATCCGTATATCTTGTGGATGAACTTCCTTTCCTGTGAGTCGTCATTGTATATGCGGTCGAAAAGATCCATGTCGAAATCGTCCCATTTTTCGAAAGCATATTCTTTTCTGAATACTCCGGGAGCAATGTTGCGGGCAATCAGGGCCGCCTCGATAGGGATGGTGCCCGAACCGCACATCGGGTCAATGAGGTCACATTCTCCGTGCCATCCGGTCATGAGAATCATTCCGGCAGCCAATACTTCGTTCAGCGGAGCTTCTACAGTCTTCTGACGGTATCCGCGGCGGTGAAGAGACTCACCGGAGCTGTCGAACGAGAGGGTACAGTGGTTTTGGGCAACGTGTATGTTTAATGAAAGGTCTGGATTGCTGATTCTTACAGACGGACGCTTACCGGTTTTCTCGCGGAAGTAATCCGCAATGGCATCCTTTACGCGGTAAGCCACAAATTTCGAGTGGCGGAATTCATCGGAAAAAACAACGGCATCTACAGTGAAGCTCTTTTCTGGAGTCAGGTATTCTTCCCATGCAAGATCTTTTACCGCGTTGTATACTTCATCGGCATTGCCGGCCTTGAAGTGTTTTATAGGCTTTAGTATCCGGATAGCTGTACGCAGGGCAAAGTTTGCACGATACATCATCTCTTTGTCTCCTGTGAATGACACCATTCGTCTTCCTATTTCTACGTTGTTGGCTCCCAGTTGAATCAGCTCTTTTGCAAGGATATTCTCTAATCCTTGAAATGTTTTGGCTATCAGCTCAAATTCTTCCATATGATATTAAAAAAATTGTTTTCATCGGAGAAAGATCCGGAATCACTTCCTGTTATCAGGCTTTTGATTTGCAAAGAAAGAGAAAAACCGCAAGACATTCAAGCAAACGGCTGATTTTCGTGCAACACCGCCTTATCTTTTTGCAAGATGATCTGCGGAACTTGAATTTATTTTTGAAAGAATGTTAATTTGACGGATAGACTGACGTGAGACAACAGTATTAATCTTACCTTTACCTCATTCATTATCCAAACTGAATTTATATGAAGTGAAAGTATTATATCAGATAGGAACTGGTACATGGGTTGTGGCTGGTGCGGCGTTGCCGTGCGGAAGACAGCCGGCAGATTCAGGCTTTCCTTATTCCGCCGTATCGCCTGTCTGCATGCGTTCAGCCGCCATGATGGCCATTAAGCGGACAGACCGTTGCTTTTCCGTCATTGGGACGATATTAAAAAAAGAGAGTGTGTCCGATGATTTCAAGTATCTGGCCGTTATAGAAAGTTCGCGGGACGAACGGGCATGTTTGCCGGCCAAAGCATACGGTATGTGGCGGTTTATGGAAGGAACAGCGCGTGAATACGGCATGGATGATAGGCTGAAAGTGAAATGTAGATTCGTGTGACATGAAATATTTATCAATACTGTGGATATTGTTTCTGTGTGCCTGCTGCAAATCGAAAAACGGGATGGATGATGCTGTGCCTGTCCGTCAGACGGCTTTTATATATCCCGAAATACCGGATACAATTGTTGATTCACTCCATAGAAAGGCTTTCCTGATAAGGCATTTCTGGGACAGGTATGACTTTTCCGATGCTTCATTGCTCTCAAGTCCTGGAATCAGTGAACAAGGTTTCGTAAACTATCTTTATCTTCTTTCGGAATCGGACCGTGAGGAACGGCAGGCAAGTATTGGTTCTTTTATGAAGCGGGTCGACTCGGTCTCTTTGGCATTGGGTTACTTCATGAACCTGACAGACCGGTATTTGTACGATCCCGCTTCACCGATGTACGATGAAGACTGTTATGTAATGCTGTCATCAGCATTTATGAAGTTG
Organism: uncultured Bacteroides sp.; assembly: GCA_964444735.1. Classification (GTDB taxonomy): domain Bacteria; phylum Bacteroidota; class Bacteroidia; order Bacteroidales; family Bacteroidaceae; genus Phocaeicola_A. The sequence continues at coordinate 60,382 of CAYUIJ010000001.1, forward strand.
AAATCCGTTTCCCGTAATGAAAAGGCAATGTTGGGCAGTAAGGTAAAGCATATCCTGAAGAATAAGGTAGGGACACCGGCCGGTAACTTTACCTTTCTTACTGCCGATGGAACTCATTTTTCATTGTATGATGTAGGAGCATCGCGGTTGCTTCTGTTCTTTTATGAAATGGGGTGCGACACGTGTATGGCACAGATTGCCGGATTGCGATATATTCCGGAAGTGTCACAGGAAGTGAAAGAGGGAGAAATGCGTGTGCTGGCCGTATGCCTGTCGGGCGATGAAAAGCAGTGGAAAGCCCATACTCAGTGGATGCCCGATCAATGGATTATGGCATACGATGAGGAAAAAGCCATAAGCAGTGATTCGCTGTATGACTTTAAGGCCTTTCCTTCAGTTTACCTGCTTGATGCTGACAAGAAAGTGATTCTGAAAGATAAGACTGTTCATGACCTTACCCGATATCTTAAAGGCGTGAACAAGTAACCCTGCATAAAAGCATCATCGCAGGATTATCGGATTTCTGCGATGATTGTAGCTTTACCGGGCATTGGCCAGTGTGAAGTCAAGTTGTTTCTTTTCGAGGCTGGCACGGGCGACTTTTATCTTTACCTGGTCGCCCAATGAATAAGTTTTGTGCCGTTTGCGTCCTACCAGACGGTAGTTCTTTTCGTCAAACTCGAAGCAGTCTTCGCACAAATCATACATGGATATCAGGCCTTCGCATTTGTTTTCATTGATTTCTACATAAATACCCCATTCGGTGATTCCGCTGATGGTTCCGTCGAACACCTGTCCGAGATGTTCGCTCATGAATTCCACCTGTTTATATTTGATGCTTGAGCGTTCAGCACTGACGGCTGTCTGTTCCATTTCAGAACAATGTTCGCACATGTCTTCATATTTGGCCTGCTGCACCGTGTGTCCACCGGCCAGATAGCGTGTGAGCAGACGGTGTACCATCAGGTCAGGATAGCGCCGGATAGGCGATGTGAAGTGAGTATAGAACTCAAACGCCAGTCCATAGTGCCCGATATTGAAAATACTGTAGCGCGCTTTTTGCATGGAGCGGAGTGAAACCGTTTCTATCAGGTTCTGTTCTTTCTTGCCGTGTACATCGTTCAGCAAGCGGTTGAGCGACTGCGATATGTCTTTCTTCGAACCGGATGTTTTCAACTTGTATCCGAACTTCGCAATAAAGTTCTTCAGGTCTTCCAGTTTTTTCGGATCAGGGAGGTCATGAATACGGTAAGGGAACACTTTGGGTTTGGCTCCGCCTTTCACTTTGCCTATCCGTTCGGCTACTGTTCTGTTGGCCAGCAGCATGAATTCTTCAATCAGCTTGTGGGCGTCTTTTTGTTCTTTGAGGTAAATGCCGAGTGGGTAGCCGGTAGATTCTTCTATTTCGAACTTCACTTCCGTACGTTCAAAGTTGATGGCACCGTTGTCTATTCGTTCCTGACGGAGAATCTTGGCCATATTGTTTAGCATCTGGAGTTCTTTCACATATTCTCCATGTCCGCTTTCAAGAATTTCCTGCACTTCATCGTAGGTGAAGCGGCGGTTGCTCTTTATAACGGTATGTGCTATATGTGAATTCTTCACTTTGCCCTTTTCATTCATTTCGAATATCACGGAGTAAGTGAGCTTCTCCTCATCCGGACGCAACGAACAGATGAAGTTGCACAGCCTTTCGGGCAGCATCGGGATGGTGCGGTCTACCAGATAAATGGATGTGGCGCGTTTGAACGCTTCCTTGTCAATGGCGTTTCCTTCTTTTACATAGTGGCTTACATCGGCGATGTGTATGCCCACTTCCCACTTGTCGTCTTGCAGTTTGCGGATAGAGAGGGCATCGTCAAAGTCTTTGGCGTCTTTGGGGTCAATGGTAAATGTCAGTACATCGCGGAAGTCTTCGCGGTTGCTTATCTCTTCGGCCGGGATCCCGGCCGGAATCAGGTTGGCAGCCCTTTCCACACTTTCGGGATATATGTACGGCAGTCCGTATTCTGCCAGAATCGCGTGCATTTCAGTGGTGTTCTCTCCGGCTTTGCCCAATACGTCAGTTACCTCGCCAATGGGATTCTTGGCGTCTTCGGGCCATTCGATAACCTTTACAACCACTTTGTCTCCGTTTTTGGCATTTTTCAGTCTGTTTTTCGGGATGAAGATATCATTGGCAAGTGTTCTGCTTTCAGTGAGCAGGAAAGCGTAGTTCTCATTGATTTTGATTTTTCCGACGAAGGTATCGTTTGTGTGCTGCAGTATTTCAATGACTTCACCTTCACGTTCATGGTTTCTACGTTTGGCAAAGAGGGCTACGCGCACCTTGTCATTGTTCATGGCATGCGCCGAGTTGCGTTCGGCGATGAATACTGCGTGACTTCCGTCTTCGGGAAGGAGAGAGTTCTTTCCATTGGCAGTTCGCTGGAAGGTTCCTGTAATAATCTGGCCGAGATTCTTCAGCTTATATGTGTTCTTTTCCGGCTCGCAGATAAACTCATCAAGAATCAAGTCTTGAATAATGTCTAAACAGAGCATCTTCAAGGGGTGTGTGTTAAGTTTTAATTCGGAATAGATTCCTTTGATGCTGATTAATTCATCCGATTTCAACAGAAACAAGTCGGTCAGTTTTTTGACCAATTGCTTTTTGGTCATTCGCTTGCCTCCCTTTTTTTCTTTCTTTTCTTTTTTCCCTTTTCCCATAGATCTCAATTAAAAAACGCGGTTATGTTACAAAGAAAATGAAATTATCTGATAGTTCAATTATAAAAAGCGCATATTTCGGCAAGATATAGTATATTTGCATTGTTTTTGTAATAAAAATGTATTTAATGTTATTAAAGTTATTCCTTATATGAATGTGTTGGTGACAGGTGCCAGTGGCTTTATAGGGAGTTTTCTTGTAGAAGAAGCTATCCGCAGAGGGATGACTGTCTGGGCGGGGATACGTGCTACGAGCAGTCGTGCTTATTTGCGTGACGAGCATATTCTTTTCGTAACATTAGACCTGGATAAGAGAGGCTTGTTAAGGGAGCAGCTGCGTGAGCATTGTGACCGTTATGGCAAGTGGGATTATATCATTCACTGTGCCGGTGTGACGAAGTGCCGGAATAAAAATGATTTCGACCGCGTTAATTTTGATTCTACCCGTTCTTTTATAGAGTTTCTTACAGAACTCAACATGGTGCCGCGCCTGTTTATATATATCAGTTCACTGAGCGTATATGGTCCGGTTCATGAAAAAAACTATCAGCTCATTACCGAAAATGACGAGCCGAAGCCCGACACGGCATACGGACTCAGCAAACTTAAATCGGAACGCTATATAAAGTCTTTGACCGATTTTCCGTATGTCATTTTCAGACCTGCCGGAGTGTACGGGCCTCGTGAACGCGATTATTTCATGATGGCCCGGTTGGTAAAGCGTCATCTGAATGTATCGGTAGGATTCAAACGGCAGGTCATTACTTTCGTTTATGTAAAAGATCTGGTGCAGGCCGTGTTCCGTGCCATTGACAAAAGCGTGGTGAGGCGCGGGTATTTTGTAAGTGACGGAAACGCTTATAACAGCCGGGCTTTTTCAGATTTGTTGCAGAAAGAGCTGGGAGTAAAGACAGTGTATCATATAACTTTCCCTCTGTTTGTATTGAAAACCGTATCGGTAATAGCCGGGTTTGTTTCGGCTTGTATAGGAAAGAGCAGTACGCTTAATCGTGATAAATATAAAATAATGAAACAACGTAACTGGCAATGTGATATTGCACCGCTGGTCAACGAACTGGGGTTCAAGCCTGAATACGATCTGGCACGTGGAGTAAAGGAGAGTATTGCCTGGTATAAAAAGGAAAAATGGCTTTAGGTTTATTGAAACGTACGAAAACGAAAAAAGGTTTGTTCCCGATTGAGGTAGTAGGAATAATATATGGTTTGTTTACTACCGTACTGATACTGATATTATATCCGCGTATGGATCATCCGGCAGACATGTTGCTGGGACGTGCCGGAATAGTGCTTGTCACATTATTTCTCATGCTGATATATCAACGGTATTCGTGCAAGCTTACCGGATTTTTGCGTGCAGGTTTCCAATTAGGGCTATTGGCTTACTGGTATTCAGATACTTATGAGTTTAACCGTTTGTTCCCTAACCTTGATCATATATTCGCGCGGACCGAGCAGGCTTTGTTCGGTTGCCAGCCAGCCATTGAGTTCGGGCATGCATGTCCTTCCATATGGTTCAGCGAGGCGTTCAATATGGGATACTTTGCCTATTATCCGATGATATTCGGTATCATACTGTTCTATTTCTTTGCGCGTTACAAGGAGTTTTACCGCACATCGTTCGTGATATTGATATCGTTCTTTATCTATTACCTGATTTATATCTTTGTCCCGGTGGCAGGCCCTCAATATTATTTTCCGGCAATAGGGCTTGAGAATGTCATGTCGGCCGATTTCCGTGCTGTTGGAGATTATTTCAACCATAATACGGAACTGCTTCCCGCGTCATGTGACGCACAAGGATTGTTCTGTAACCTGGTAGAGATGTCGCAAGAGGCAGGCGAACGCCCCACAGCGGCTTTTCCCAGTTCGCATGTGGGCATATCGACCATATTGATGATTTTGGCATTTCGTGCCAATAGCAAGATGTTGGTAATCTGTCTGTTTCCGTTCTATGTGTTGCTTTGCTGTGCTACGGTGTATATTCAGGCTCATTACCTGATTGATGTCATTGCCGGTTTTGCTTCGGCTTTCGTCATTTATGCGACGGCATCGCTGGTTTACAAATTTTTTATGATTCGTGAGATGGCACTTGCAAAGGCGCATTGTTGAGGCTTGCTATCTTATGTATAAAGTTGTCTGGCGGTTTTTTATGCATCGGTTCTTTGCACCCTTTATTCCGTTTGCCGGTGCCGTGATCCTTTGCATTGGTAATATCAGTCTGCAAAAAAGAAATCAACCCTTACTGGCAGATGATCACTATATCCGCCTTTATAATGTGCTCCCAGATACGTTCGAAAGGGTTTTAGCCCGCCATATCTGGTATCTTTTTCCAATAAAAAAGGAAAAGTCACAATCTCAGTATATCGCGGGGATGTGTGAAGTTTATTCCTTGTATCCAATAAGGTTCCCGATACAAGAACATGGTCGAATATTCTCCATAAGCCTTGATATCGGTAAGTTCCCGGTTTACAGCCTGCCACGACATTATAAAGCCTGTGTGGCAGAACAGTTCCATGAGGGTAAGTCGCGCCAAGTATCTCAGAAATTGACACACTCTCTGGGAAATCATTAAAATCTCCAGTTATCACAATTTGAGGATTCTTACGCACGGCAAAAACCGAATCATACTGGCATTTAAGTTCTTTTGCCACATGCGCTCTATATGGACGGGTGGCCTTCACCCCTCCGACGCGCGAAGGTAAATGAACTATAAAAACATCCAATGTGTCCCCGGTAATTATCTTACCGGATACATGCATGATATCCCGCGTAGGACGCTTCCCCGGCAATGAAACATTAATGTTTCTCTGTGAGAGGAGTCTGAAACGTCCGGACTGATACAGCAGAGCGACATCGATTCCTCGTTCATCGGATGAGTCAGTCATTACAAAACGGTATCCGCGCCGCTTCAATGGAGTATACGACATAAGGTCACGCAAAACCTTTTCATTCTCAATCTCACACAATGCTACCAAATCCGGCATTTGTCCCTCATCACCAACGGCCGCAATTACTTTCATGAGCCGCTCTAGTTTGGTCCTGTATTTTCCATAATTCCATTTCCGTAAAGCACCCGGCAAAAACTCGTCATCGTTTTTCAAGGAATCATCCGCACAATCAAACAAATTCTCCACATTATATTCCATCAGTCTGAAACGTGACGTCTGTGCCTGAAGTGACAACGTACAACAGGCTGACAACATTATTGTAATGAAAACAGCTTTCATAAACCGACAGAATAATCTATAAAACGCTCCGGTTCAAAAACTCCAAAGTTTCAAACCGGAACATTAGTTAAAATGTTAAATTTTATTGCTTTACAGGAATCTGTTTCAAGATGGCCAGCAAATGTCTCCAGTATTTGTCTACCGTCAATATAAGCATCCGTTCATCCGGAGAGTGAACTCCGCGCAATGTAGGACCAAATGAAACCATATCGAGCGAAGGATATTTTTCAAGGAACAGACCGCATTCCAAACCAGCATGAATGGCTTTCACTTTAGGCTCATTGCCAAACAGCTCTTTATAGGTCCGTACGGCTATGGCAAGAATTTCCGAATGAGTATCGGGTTTCCATCCCGGATAACTTTCACTTGTATCAACCCGTGCGCCGGCCAGCTCAAATATGGCCTGCATAGTATCAGCCACATTCTTAAGCGCAGACAAAATGGAGCTACGCTGGCTGCTTGTAACAATGATCCTATTGTCATGTACCTTTACAGAAGCCAGGTTTGATGAGGTCTCTACCAAGCCCGGAATATCCTGACTCATGGCAAAGACACCATTAAATGCTCCTTGCATTGCACGCAGGAAGTTGGCGGTAACCTGACGATCAATGGCTTTTTCACAGAATGTCTCAGACTCAAGCCTGAACTTCATGTTTCTTTCGGTTACAGAATATTCGTCTTCAACTTCTGCGGTAAAGACATTCCAATCTGCCCGTACATCCTCTTTGTGTTCCATCGAAACAGCGCACAGAGCATACGCCTCACGCGGAATGGCGTTATGCAGATTCCCGCCTTCAATATTTATCAGGTAGAAATCATATTTCCTGCTTGTCTGATAAAGGAAACGGCACAATACCTTATTGGCATTGGCCCGCATTTTGTTTATATCGTCACCAGAGTGTCCGCCGGTAAGTCCTTCCAAGGATACCCGGAAACAGAAATAGCCTTCAGGAACAGCCGCTGTTTTGTAATCAAATTCAGCCAAAGTACGTACACCCCCGGCACATCCTATAAACAACTCACCCTCGTCTTCAGAATCAAGATTCAACAGAATATCTCCGCTCATAAAACCTTTTTCCAAAGCAAAAGCACCGGTCAGTCCGGTTTCTTCATCTACGGTAAACAGACATTCGATAGGTCCGTGTTCTATATCGTTCGAAGCGAGAATAGCCAGCTCGGTAGCGACACCAATACCATTGTCCGCTCCCAAAGTAGTACCTTTAGCACGTAGCCATTCTCCGTCAACATAAGTCTCTATGGGATCTTTTTCAAAATCATGTTCGGTATCTTTGTTTTTTTCGCACACCATGTCAATATGCGACTGCAAAATAACGGTCTTCCTATTTTCATATCCTATTGTCGCAGGCTTTTTTATCAATACATTGCCGGCTTTGTCAGACAGTGTCTCTAACTGGTGCGCTTTACCGAATTCTTTCAGATAAGCGATTAGTTTCCCTTCCTTTTTTGAAGGACGAGGTATTTTGCATATTTCGGCAAAATAGTGAAAAACACATTCAGGTTTCAGGTCTTGTTCTTTTCCCATTTTCAAAAATCTCCTTTCATGATATAGTGTAAAATACTAAAATTCGTTAAATAAAATCACTTCTAACTCTCTGATTCTCATTTTTTGAAAAAAGACATAGATTAGTGAATGCAAAAATATATCTTTGCAATACAAAATTAAAAAGAAATGCTTGAAACAATACTTACATCCGTGTTAATAGTTGCTATTTGTATGCTATTATTATCTCTGCGGATACTATTTAGGAAAAACGGAAAATTTCTCAGGCACGCATGTGAGTGGCAATACGGCTTTACGGAAAAAGGGGATGGGTCGTGCGCAGGCGCAAGATGAGGATCCCCGCCTGAAAGACATGCAATTTCAGGCTTTCCGAATCGGAAAAGGAAAATAAATTATTATACACATAGAACAACTTGAATAAGTTATGAAGAAAAAGAACTTGATTGCGAACGGATTTTTTGCTCTGGCGGCTATAGCCGTATTCACACAATGTGACAACAACAAAGGGACAACTGCAAATACTGGCAATGTGACTCCCGTTGAAGGTGTTTCCGACATAAAAATTGCATACGTGGAAATAGACAGCTTGTTGACACAATATGATTTCTGTAAAGACCTCAATGAGACAATGATGAGGAAACAGGAAAATGTCAATGCGACATTAAATGAAAAAATGAAAGCTCTGGATTCTGAAGTGCGTGAGTACGAAAGAAAATACAACAATCACGTATTCACTCCGGAAAGAGCTCAGCAAGAGCAGACACGTTTGCTGAAAATGCGTCAGGACCTCGAGGCGCAGCATCAACGACTAATGGCTGAATTACAACAGGAAAGTGACAAGAATAACATGCAGTTGCGTGATTCTATTAATTCATTCCTAAAAGAATACAACAAAGCTAAAGGTTACAGTCTTATCCTAAGCAATACCGGTGCCGACAATTTGCTATATGCCGATCCTGCCCTCAACATTACAAAAGAAATTATTGAAGGACTGAATAAACGTTACGTTCCTGCTGAAAGGAAATAATATATTATCCGTCATCGGGAATTGTTTATAGTGACTTGACAGTGTCCAGGCTGTCAGATTCCGGTCGCCGCATGCACGGTGCGCGCGGTGTCGGCAAGTGTTCCCGGTATCTGCGGACGGAGTGAGGGAATCCGTCTGCGGCATGGGGATACGGCCCGTCAGGACTCGGTTTTCCGGTTTCCTGATGTATTTATGTTACTTTTGTCAGGAAACCAATAAATAAAAACATGAAAGAATTATATTGTAAATATTCGCTGATAATACTCATCATCGGACTTGGAATACTCCTTTTCCGGCAGGCGCAGCCGTTCATGAACGGTATACTCGGAGCTGTCACGCTTTTTTTATTGTTAAGGACTCCCACTTATAGCCTTCAACAGAAAATAAATTCCAGACTTGCGGTCTGGATTGTGACTATAGGTACGGCCATCTTTATATTGATTCCTCTGTCACTTTTCAATTGGGCCATCATCAGTCAGTTTACAAACATTCATTTTGACACACAAAGCATTATACAGCAGACCAGACAAGTTACCGCAATCATCAAAGAGTATACAGGTTTTGACATTTTGTCAGAAAGGACTCTTGCCTTTGCTGTGTCACAGGCTTCTTCCATAGTGCATTCGGTAATGAACAGTGTCGGCGATTTCATCATGAATCTGTGCGTTGCCATCATGTTGTTGTTTTTTATGCTGTATGAAGGGCGCAATATGGAAGCGTACATATCAGCCTTGCTTCCTTTTACAGAAAAAAACAAAAGAAAAGTATTGAAAAAGATACAGGTTATCGTCCGTTCCAATGCCATAGGCATTCCGTTGTTGGCTGTTATTCAAGGAACCATATCCTTAGGAGGATATTTGCTTGCAGGAGTCGCTAACCCGTTCTTGGCAGCTATGCTCACGGCTTTTACATCCGTTATTCCCATTGTGGGTACGGCCCTGATATGGCTTCCCATTGCAATCTGCTATATGCTGGCGGGTGACTGGATGAATGCGCTTGTTCTGATCGGATACGGAGGATTGATTGTGGCGCAATGTGATAATTTTATTCGTTTTATCCTGCAGAAAAAGATGGCCGATACTCATCCTATGATAACTGTTTTCGGGGTAGTTGCCGGTATACCTGTATTTGGTTTCATGGGTGTCATTTTCGGGCCGCTGATAGTTTCCCTGTTCCTGTTGTTCGTGGAAATGTTCCGCAATGAATACTTGCTTGATGACAATGCTGCTCAATAGAAGGACTTATAGGGCCTGACAAAAGTTCCCCGTCGTGAATCCCCTGTCCGGAAACAGTCGTTTCTGCTTGGATTCATGGTATTCCCGCCTGTTGATTACAGCTCATTGATTACATTAATCTGGCATTGTCTCATGGTGTTGAGGGCATTGTGATGACTTTCTTTGGTTACTCCGGCGCAGCACGACGCGTCTACATAAATGGGCACTTCGGGCATACGTGCTTTTAACAGAAGCGCGTTGCTTATTACGCATATGTCCGTACACACTCCTATCAGTTCAACAGACTCAATGCCTTTTTCCTTTGCCAGCATTTCTGCAAGTTCCCATGAGCCGAATCCGTTCTTCTCGATAACCGCGTGGTTTTCCCTCCATAACGCTTCGGGAATGTTCCATCCGTAAGTGCCTTTGACACAGTGTGGTACCGGCAGGCGTCTGCCTTCCTGAGTCTCCAGATAGTCGGCGTAATGCGTGTCTTTGGTATAAAGAACCTCATAGCCTTCAGAAATCCGGTTGTCAATTTTATGAATTACGGCGTCAACAATGGAGCGGGCTTCGGGGGTACCCAGTGTGCCGTCAATGAAGTCATGTTGCATGTCAATCACAATAAGAACGCGCATGGCAGATAAGTTAGGTTGATATTTTTTGCAAATATAAGGTTTTTTGGCTATATCTCCGTTCTGTTCGGATAAAAATTCCGGGTTTTGAAAAAAACGGTCGGAGACTGCCGTCGGGTTTTTTTATTGTGAAACCTGTCAAAAAGTTTGAATACTTGTTCAAAATGTTTACTTTTGCACAGAACCAAGTTGCTTATATATGAAAAACATTGCGTTGACCCTTATTCTGACATTGCTCCCGCTGCAGTCGTTCCCGCAGGAAGTCTCATCGCGGCAGGAGATCTCTGTGGCCGGATTTATTCCTTTGGAAGGCAGCGGACGGATGGTTTACAACTTCAATCCCGGATGGCGCTTTTTTTGCGGGGACGCGGAAGGGGCTGAAAAATCTGATTTTGACGATAAGGACTGGGAAGTGGTTTCCACTCCTCATAGTGTGCGGCTGATGCCCGCCGAAGCAAGCGGCTGCCGTAATTATCAGGGGATAGCATGGTATCGTAAGCGCTTTACGGTGCCTGCCCGGTTGAGCGGTATGGAAGTGCTGGTCCATTTTGAGGCTGTCATGGGCAGGCAGAAAATTTACGTAAACGGGAGTCTGGTGAAGGAGCATTTGGGAGGATATTTGCCTGTAACGGTATCGCTTACTGAATCGGGCGTAAAGGCGGGTGACAAATGCGTGATAGCCGTCATGGCCGATAACAGGGATGATAAGGATTATCCTCCCGGAAAAACGCAGTATACGCTTGATTTTGCCTATCATGGAGGAATCTATCGTGACGTATGGTTGATTGGAAAGTCACAGGTGGCTGTTACCGATGCCGTTGAAGCGGGCAAGACAGCCGGCGGAGGCGTTTTTGTCCATTTTGACAACCTCTCGGAACAGAGTGCCGATGTCTATGTGAATACGGATGTGAGAAACAGTTCGGAGACGGTCCGTAAGGTGACGGTAGAGACAACGTTTGCCGATGCCGGAGGAAAGGTCGTCAGAAAAGTCTCTGACAGGATTGCCCTGAACGCGGGTGCCGGCCATACGGTAATGCAGAAAATCACAGTGAGGAATCCTGTTTTGTGGTCACCGGATTCTCCTTATTTATACAGGGTGGAATCGCGCATAAAGGAAAACGGGCGTTCAATAGACGGAGGCGTGACCCGTGTGGGCATACGCTGGTTTGAGTTTGACGGAAAGAAAGGATTTTTCCTGAACGGGAAGCCGTACGGACAGCTTGTCGGCGCAAACCGGCATCAGGATTTTGCTTACGTGGGCAATGCCGTGCCCAACTCGCAGCAATGGCGTGACGCGCGTTTGCTTCGCGACGCCGGATGTACTGTCATACGGACGGCGCACTATCCGCAGGATCCTGCCTTTATGGATGCGTGTGACGAGCTTGGACTGTTTGTCATTGTGGCGACTCCCGGCTGGCAGTTCTGGAATAAGAAGCCGGCATTTGCCGGGCGGGTTCATGAGAACACGCGCGATATTATCCGCCGTGACCGTAATCATCCGTCAGTGTTGATGTGGGAGCCGGTTTTGAATGAGACGAGATATCCGCTTGATTTCGCCTTGCAGGCGTTGCGGATTGTCAAGGATGAATATCCTTATCCGGGGCGGCCGGCGGCGGCGGCCGATATGCATTCGGCCGGCGTAAAGGATAATTATGATGTGGTATACGGATGGCCGGGTGATGATGAAAGGGCCGATGCTCCGGAACAATGTATTTTTACGCGTGAGTTCGGTGAGAATGTAGACGACTGGTACGCTCACAACAATGACAATCGTGCTTCGCGCAGCTGGGGCGAGCGCCCGCAAAAAGTGCAGGCGCTTTCGCTGGCAAGAACCTATGACGGCCTGTTCCGTACAACCGGTAAGTTTATCGGCGGAGCGCAGTGGCATCCGTTTGACCATCAGCGCGGCTATCACCCCGATCCGTATTGGGGAGGCATATTCGATTGCTTCCGTCAGCCCAAATATGCGTATTATATGTTCAGAAGCCAGTCGCCGCCCGGCTTGAGACACCCTGTGGCTGAAAGCGGGCCGATGGTATATATCATGCATGAAATGAGCCCGTTCTCTGACGCGGATGTCGTGGTGTTCAGCAACTGCGACTCTGTGAGGTTGTCAATGTATGACGGGACCAAGGAATGGATTCTTCCGGTAGATCATAAGCCGGGACACATGCCGAACGCGCCTGTGGTATTTGAGAATGTATGGGATTTCTGGGAGGCGCGCCGGCACAGCTATACGGAGCGTAACTGGCAGATGGTGAACATGTATGCCGAGGGGATTATTGACGGGCGGGTTGTATGCAGCACCAAGAAGATGCCTTCACGGCGGTCTACGAGGCTGCGCCTGCGTGTGGCCGCAAAGCAGCGCCAGCTGATAGCCGACGGATCCGACTTTGTTGTCGTGATAGCGGAAGTTACCGATGATTTGGGGCATGTGCGCCGTCTGGCAAAGGAAAACATAGTGTTTGCCGTAGAGGGTGAGGGTGTCATTATCGGTGACGAAAGTATTAATGCCAATCCGCGGGCGGTAGAGTGGGGATCTGCTCCGGTTCTTGTCCGCTCTACCCGCAGGGCAGGCAAGATAAGGGTATGCGCCCGTGTGCAGTTTGAAGGCACGCAGGCTCCCGCGCCGGCTGAGATTGAGTTTGAAAGCGTTCCCGCATCTCTTCCTTTCTGCTATTCGGAAGAGGAAATGCCGGCAGTGGAGAAAAACGGGCAGTCTGTGAAAGAGAGCGGGATACAGCGGTTTACCGAGGAGGAGAAAAGGAAAATGCTGGAAGAGGTAGATCGTCAGCAGCGTGAGTTCGGCATAGGCGGGTAAAGAAGCCGCTTGCTACGGATACATGCCGTGCCGGCGGGATATTCCTGACAGGCGTGTTCCCGTAAGGAGGCATAATATTATTTAACGTATGGCGGTTAAACTATTCCGCGGGGGTTACATTCTAACAATAAAATACTGGAAAAACTAAAACAACAAAATCTATGAAAAACTTTAGGGCACTGATAAGTGCGGCTGCCATGCAGGCATTTGTGCTGCCGCTGATGGCGCAGTATCCGGTAATCCCGGATTCTGTAAAGGTACGTGCGGAGCGTCAGCGGGCGGAGATTGACCGCCTCTCGGAAGAAGCGTGGGCAAAGGCTTTGCCTGTCGTTGAGCAGGAAGCCGTAAACGGACGTCCGTATAAGCCTTGGGCTTCAAAGCCGTCAGATCTGTTAAGGGCCGGTATTCCCGCTTTCCCCGGCGCCGAGGGAGGCGGCGCGTATACTCCCGGCGGACGCGGGGGAAAGGTGATTGTGGTCACCAATCTGAACGACCGCGGGCCCGGATCTTTCCGTGAGGCTTGTGAGACGGGGGGAGCGCGTATCATTGTATTCAATGTGTCCGGGGTGATTGAGCTGAAAAGCCCTGTCAATGTGCGTGCGCCTTATGTAACCATTGCCGGCCAGACCGCCCCGGGCGACGGCGTTTGCGTAACCGGAGCGTCTTTCCTGATAGACACGCATGATGTCGTTGTCCGTCATATGCGCTTCCGCCGCGGATCGGTCGATGTGGCCTTTCGTGACGATGCGGTGGGCGGAAACGGTGTGGGGAATATTATGATTGATCATGTGTCTGCCTCGTGGGGGCTGGATGAGAACATGTCAATGTACCGCCATGTCTATAACCGTGATCCGGATACGAATAAGGGAGAGAAACTCCCTACCGTGAATATAACCATTCAGAATTCCATCTTCTCGGAGGCGCTGGATATGTATAACCATGCTTTTGGAGCCACTGTGGGCGGGCATAACTGCATGTTCGCGCGGAACCTGTTCGCTTCGAACATCAGCCGTAACTGCTCTATCGGAATGGATGAGGATTTCAATTTCGTGAACAATGTGGTCTTTAACTGGTGGAACCGCTCGGTTGACGGAGGCGATCATACAAGCAGGCTGAATATCATCAACAATTACTTTAAGCCGGGTCCTGTCACTCCCGTAGGAGAGCCTGTGGGGTATCGCATTGTAAAGCTTGACTCGGGCAGATCCGGAGAATACAAGGACACATACGGAAAAGCCTATGTAAGCGGTAATGTGGTCTGGGGAAACGACAGGGTGACCGGAGACAACTGGGCGGGCGGCGTCCAGATTGGCAATGGCGCGGTGCCGGAGGAGCGTGTGGGTGAAATCCGTATGGACAAGCCGTTCCCTATGCCCGATGTAACGGTCATGCCTGCCCGGAAAGCGTATGATTATGTATTGGAAAACGCGGGCGCCACATTCCCGAAGCGTGATGCCGTAGACGCGCGTGTCATTGAGACCGTAAGGACGGGGAAAGCCGTTTATGCGGAAGACGCGAAAGAGTTTGCCGGCTCTTATGTGAAGAGACGCTTGCCCGCGGACTCTTATAAGAAAGGCATTATCACCCATCCCAGCCAGGTAGGCGGCCTGCCGGAATACAAGGGAACCCCTGTGGCGGACTCTGACGGCGACGGCATGCCCGATGAGTGGGAGATTAGATACGGACTGAATCCCGATGACCCCGCAGACGCCGTGAAAGACTGCAACGGAGACGGTTATGCCAATATTGAAAAGTATATCAACGGCATCGATCCGGCCGGAAAGGTCGACTGGACTGACCTGAAGAATAATTGTGACACACTGGCTAAACGTAAAAGCTTGCTATGAAAACGAGAACCATTCTTTTAAGGGCCCTGTTTTTTGCATTGCCGGGCATAGGGCCTGCGCAAGGGATCGCCCAGACCCCTTCCATACTGGTTAAAGACGGCCGGCTGGCCTATCAGGCCGATTCCCTGGGGAACCGTGTGCTTGATTTCTCGTCATGCGGTTACCGGAATTCGAATGTCGGTATTCCGAATGTGAGAAACGCGGTATATGTCACCCCCGTGCCGGGTGATAACACTGAGCGTATTCAGCGTGCGCTGAATTATGCGGCATCCCTGGTTCCTGACGGAAACGGCTTCCGCGGGGCGGTGCTTCTGGAAAAAGGTGTCTACGGGCTTTCCGGCCCGTTATGGATAAACGCGCCGGGAGTTGTGCTGCGGGGCGTTTCCAAGGAGGAGACGGTACTGAAAAAGACAGGGACAGACCGCGGCGCGCTCATTTATGTTGAAGGAAAAAACGATTATAGGGAAATCAGGTCTGCTGATATTGTATCGGGCTATGTGCCGGTTAATTCCCTGACTGTGGAGGTGACCTCGGCTTCCGGCCTGAAGAAAGGCGACAGGGTGATGATTTACCGCCCGTGTACGAAAGAGTGGATTGCCTCGCTTGGTTGTGCCGGGTTCGGCGGAGGCATCAGCACTCTGGGCTGGAAGGAAGGCGATGTGGATTTGTACTGGGACCGTACCATTACAGGCATTGAGGGAAACAGGATAACCATAGACGCTCCCTTGTCAATGGCGCTTGACAGGAATTACGCCGCATGCAGACTGACGGCTTACCGGTGGGAAGGGCGGGTGGCCGATTCCGGAGTCGAGAATCTGACCTTGGAGTCGGATTATGACACGCGCTATCCAATGGATGAAGACCATTGCTGGAGCGGCATTTCAGTGGAGAATGCCGAAAACTGCTGGGTGCGTATGGTTGATTTCAGGCATTTTGCCGGAAGCGCGGTAATCGTGCAGCGTACCGGAGCGCGGGTAACGGTGGAAGACTGCCGTTACCTGGAGCCTGTTTCTGAACCGGCCGGAATGCGCCGCCGCTCTTTCTATACAATGGGGCAGCAGGTGCTTTTCCAGCGCTGTTATTCGGAATACGCGATGAATGATTTCACCGCCGGTTACTGTGCCGCAGGCCCGAATGCCTTTGTGCAGTGCGATTCGTGGATGTCGGGCGGCTTCAGCGGATCTGTCGGATCATGGGCTGCCGGTCTGCTGTTTGATATTGTAAATATTGACGGGCATGACCTGAAGTTTGAGAATCTGGGGCAGGATAAGGCGGGTGCCGGATGGAATACCGGCAACAGCCTGTTCTGGCAGTGCACGGCCAGCGGGCTGTACTGCTATACGCCGGCCAAGGACGCCCCGAACCGCGCTTATGGCTGCTGGGGGGCTTTTTCCGGTGACGGGGAGTGGGCCGAGGCGAACAACCATGTGTCGCCGCGCAGTCTCTTCTATGCCCAGCTGGCGGAACGCCTGAACAGGAATGTGGATGAGCGCGCCCGCATATTGCCGCTGTCAACGGACGCCACCAGCAGCCCTACGCTTGAGCAGGCCGCGAAGTATGCGGCGGAAAGCCTGAAACCCCGCCTTACAATGACAAAGTGGATTCAGGACCGTACTTTCCCGGCTTCCGTTACGGCATCCGGATTGATAAACGCGGACGATCTGAAACCTCTTGAGAAAAAAGAGCCGGTAAAAAAGAATTTTGAGATAATAAACGGACATCTGACGGCCGATGGCATGCTGCTTGAGGGAAACCGCATGGAAGTCACCTGGTGGAACGGACGGACGAAATATAACTTTATCGGGAAGGCCAGGCCGCATGTGACGCGCTTTGTCCCCGATCAGGAAGGACTGGGGCTGACAGACCGTATTGATTCCGTGGTGGTGATGCTGAAGCGCGGAGGAAATGTGGCGTTTGATCACAATTACGGATTATGGTATGATTTGCGCCGCACCGATCATGAACGGGTCCGCCGGCGCGATGGCGATGTATGGGCTCCGCTTTATGAACAGCCGTTCGGACGATCCGGAAAGGGCAGGGCATGGGACGGACTGAGCAAGTATGACCTGAACCGGCCGGACGCGTGGTACTGGAGCCGCTTGAAATCTTTCGCAGACAAGGCCGGAACGGAGGGAATACTGCTTTATCATCAGAATTATTTCCAGCATAACATATTGGAGGCCGGAGCGCACTGGGTAGACTGTCCGTGGCGCGATGCCAACAATATCAACCATACGGATATGGGCGAGCCTGTAAACTTCAACGGTGACAAGCGTATTTTCATGGCCGGCAGGTTTTATGACGTAAGCCACCCCGCGCGCCGTGAGTTGCACCGCCGGTATATCCGTCAGTGCCTGGATAATTTCGCTGAAAACGGGAACGTGATTCAGTTCATAGGCGCGGAATATACGGGCCCCCTGCACTTTATGGAATTCTGGCTTGACTGCATTGCCGAATGGGAAAAGGAGACCGGCAGGCATGCCGTAGTGGCCCTGAGCGCCACCAAGGACGTGCAGGACGCCATACTAAACGACCCCCGCCGGGCCGCCGTGGTGGACGTCATTGATATCCGTTACTGGCATTACCGTGCGGATGGTACGGTATATGCTCCTGAAGGCGGGAAAAATCTGGCGCCGCGCCAGCATGCGCGTAAAATGCCTGTGGGGAAAACGGGATACAGGGAAGTCTATAGGGCGGTGAGCGAGTATCGCGCCAAGTATCCCGGCAAGGCGGTGCTGTTTTACGCGCAGAACTATCCGGATTACGGATGGGCCGTGCTGATGGGAGGCGGGTCATGCCCTGTCTTGCATGTGGATGACGAGCGTTTCCTCAAGGATGTTCCTTATATGGATGTGGTCCCGACCGGCACCGAAGACTATGAGATGATAGCCTCGGAAGATCGCGGAGCCGTGTTGAATGTTCACAAGGCCGGAGAATTGCATGTCGATCTGCCCTCAGGAGAATACGCGGTGAAATATATAGATCCCCTGAGCTGTAAAGTGACGGTTCTCGCGCAAAAGGTAAAAGTGAGACACGGCTTCGATCTGAAGACCTTAAAAGAAGGAATCTACCGGTTGGAAAAGCTTGGATAAACCAGGCCGCCTGTATGGGAAAACGCATGTTTTCAATATGCTTTAATATTAAAAGATGTTAAAAACATGCGTTTTTGTTTCCATATCTAAAAAAAAACAATATCTTTGCGATATTGACTGTAAAATATATGTTTTGTTAACCTTTTGTATGATGAAAAACACAGGAGATAAAAAAGCTTTTGCATGCGCGGGCGTTTATGCCTGCGGGCATGGTTTCTGCTTTCATAGAAGGTTCAGGCATGTTCCCCTGTCTCTTTTGAATTCTTTGCGGGGGGGGTAAAATCCTTTGACTCCCTTGACTCCCCGGTGTTTGTCAGGCCTGTGCCGGCGGCCTGGAATTGGCTTTCATCTTGTCGGGAATTTTTTGGATGGCTTTTTTCTTATATCGTTCCGGTTCTCTCCGGGAGCGGTAAGGGCTTTTGTACAAGCCCCGGCAGACTCTTGAAGAGTCAGACGGCGTCTTCTGATAAACCCGTTTTGTCTTTTGGAAATCCCGCTTGCGGATTTTTTTCCGTTAATCCTTGTCATGATGTTTTTGTAAGGTCTGGCAGGGCGGTGCCTGTAGGACTGCCCGGCGCTTTCTTGTTTGAGAATATGGCCTGCCTGACGCCGTGTCTGTATATGGCGAAGTTATACAGACACGGCAGGGCGGGCTTTTTGTGTTTGTGAACTTTATGCATAAATCTTAATGTCAGTTAATAAATTTAAGGCTATGAAAAAGAAAAAAAAGATGGTAAGGTGTGAATTCCTTTTTAGAAACGGAATTTTGTGTTTTATGCTGTCTGCCTTTGTCTCGTGTGCCCAGGGTTTTGATTCTGATGAGTTTTTTCAGAGTGACGTGCAGAACGCGCAGCTGGAATCTCCTGCCCCGGACGAAATCAGCTTCGCTTCGAAGGTGAACGCGGACGGCAGCGAGAGTATACAGGCCTCTTGGCCGGTAGTAAAAGGCGCGGGTGGTTACAAGTGCATTGTAAATGTGGTGGATGATCCCGAAAATCCTGAGGAAATCTACAACGGGACCGTTGACGGGACGTCTTTCCTGTTTGACAAGAAAGAGGATACCAGCTATGAGGTTTCTGTGCAGACACTGGGCAGCGGAGCCTTGAATAACAAGGACGCGGTATCTCCCACAGTCATCGCGTACAGCACTTTTGTTCCCGGTCAGACCATTCCTGCGGGAAGCGATATCGTTGACTTCGTGAAGTCTCATATTTTGGATCAGAGCACCGAGCAGGCCTTTGAGCTGGAAGCCGGAGCCTCTTATGAGATTAATTCAGAGCTCGATTTTGGTGCCAGGCTTGTTACCTTTCGTGGAAACAAGCTGAGCCGTCCTGTCGTTACGTTTGGCATAGACGGCGTGATCAGAACCTCCGCGGGCCTGAAAATCAAGTATATTAATTTCGATTGTACGAATCAGGGCTCAAAGGGCGTTGTAGAGTGTTCCGACAATCCTCCGTCCTCGTTGGAGGGACCCAACTTCCCCGGATATCAGGATGCGGCGTATATATTAAAAGATCCTGTCATTTTCCAGGAATGCATGTTTAAGAATGTCCCCAGCTGCCTGTTCTATACGGGAAAGTGTGCATGGGGCGTTGAGGATGTACGTGTGACGGACTGTATCGTACAGCTGGATAATGACGGAAGCAGGTTTGGCGATGGCGCTGTTCTCTGCACATGCAGCAGCGAGTCCCTTTACAAGGGCGCCGCGTCATGGAACAGCGCGATTCGTAACATAACGATGAAGAGCAGTACGGTGTATAATATAAAGGGGAATTCAAAAAACCGCATGATCCGTTTTTTCTCAAACAATCTCAGCAAGGTCTTTGATTCCAAATACGGATCGGCCACAATCACTGACTGCACCATAAGCAAGGTCTTTACGGAAAAGGAATTCGGGAACAATACCCCGAACATGGCGGAATATACCATTACGTTCAACAACAATGTATGCTATGATGTATTCCGCCTGCAGAAGTTTATTCAGGGTAACTGTACTACGAATGTAAACATGTCTACAAACACTATCTGGGGAGACAATGTCGAGATTGACAATACCGACAAGACAAAATGGGCGACAGAAGAAAACCCCCGTTTTTCAGGAGACGTGACTCAGGTCCTTGACTTGACCCTGCCCGACGGCGGCGTTAATTTTAAGGCGAACGGGCCTATTTCGAGTACGGTCGGCGATCCCCGCTGGTTAGAATAAGATTTATGAATGACATCAATGAAAAAAAAGTGACAATGAAACATTATAATATACTTAAATTCTGTCTGGGCTGTTTCGTGGCATTGTTTTTATCGGCGCCCGCTTCCGCTCAGAAAACATTTACGGGTACTGTCGTGGATGAAAACGGAGAGCCTGTTATCGGCGCGTCTGTCAAGATTGTCGGAACAACAACGGGTATCATTACTGATTTTGACGGTAAGTTTACGCTTGCCGTACCCGAAGGGAAAGCGGTAGAGATATCGTTTATCGGATATCTGACCCAAAAGGTGTCGGATTTTTCAAACACAAGAATTGTCTTGAAAGAAGACACCCAGCAACTGGAAGAAGTCGTGGTAGTAGGCTACGGTACTCAGAAAAAGGCGCATCTTACGGGTTCTGTCGAGGCCGTGCCCGTTAATGAGCTGCTGGATATCTCAACAGGCAACATATCAAGCGCTTTGAGCGGGCTGGTGAACGGCGTAAGCGTCAGCGGAGGCGAGGCGCGTCCGGGAGAGAACGCCACGATTACCATCCGCGGGGCCGATAACATATCGGCGCTGGGGAGCGACTCGCAGTCGCCCTTGTATGTCATCGACGGCTTTATTCTGGATGCCAGTGCGTTTAATAACCTGGACGCCTCCTCAATAGAGAACATTTCCATATTGAAAGACGCGGCGGCGGCCGTCTATGGAGCCCGTGCGGCGAACGGCGTAGTCCTGGTCACAACCAAAAAGGGAAAGATGGGCGCTCCTCAGATAACCTATAACGGCAATTTCGGTATAACCGACGCGGTATCCACTCCCAAGATGC
The DNA here is from genome assembly GCA_964444735.1 of uncultured Bacteroides sp. Classification (GTDB taxonomy): domain Bacteria; phylum Bacteroidota; class Bacteroidia; order Bacteroidales; family Bacteroidaceae; genus Phocaeicola_A. The sequence continues at coordinate 81,510 of CAYUIJ010000001.1, forward strand.
TGAATACCTATCAGTATGGCCGGTTGTGGAATGCCGTCCGCGCGGCCGATCCTACGGAGACAAGCCTTGACCGCCGTTATGACCTGTTCCAGGCCGACGAACTGGAAGCCATGCGCTCCCTGAATTACAACCTGCTGAACAAGTACTGGGAAACGGCGGTCACCCAGCAGCATAGCGTGAATCTGAGCGGAGCCACCGAAAAGGCGAGCTATTTTGCGAACATATCTTATTTTGATCAGGAAGGAAACCTTGGAAAACTGGACTATAACCGCTGGAACTTCAGAGCCGGCGCCGATTTGAAAATCGGCAAGTGGATTAAGGCGTCGATGCAGGTGTCGGGCGACTATGGAAAGAGGAACACTCCTTTGATGAAAGTGCAGAACTCGAATTCTGAGAAAGACTATATGATGCTGCTGACCCATCCCCGGTATGTCCCTGAAGAGATTAACGGCATGCCGATGGCCAATTACGGTGTATCAAACGAGGAACTGCAGACGAACCAGTGCTACAATTACGGCTATTTGCAAAATTCGAGCGATTATCAGCGTAATATGACGCAGAACACCTATATCAACGCTTCTCTGGAATATGATTTCGGATGGAGTGAAATCCTGAAAGGACTGAAGCTGAACCTGAGCTATTCCAAGCAGATTTCCACATCCAAGGCCAACGAGTTTGGCACTTCCTTCAATGTATACAAGCTGTCGGAGCGGGCAGGCAGCGGATCGCACCTGTACACTCCCGTAGAGGGGACCGACATTGACGCCCTGTATGATGAAAGTAATTTCCTGCTGGCCCATAATAACGGTGCGGTGTCAAACGGTACTGACGGCGGCTATATAAGCCGCTCAATGGACAGATCCGACCTGTACCAGCTGAACTTTACGGCCTCTTACGCGCGTGATTTCGGAAAGCACAGCGTGAGCGCCCTGTTCTCTATCGAAAAGTCTGAAAGTGAATACGAGTATCTGTATGGTACCGGAACGAAGCCTTATGAATTCTCTACAGGCCAGTCCAACAGCGTGAATTCCGCCGATGGCGGAATTACCAGCTCCGATTTCACCCGCAGCGAATCGGGAACATTGTCTTATGTGGGCCGTCTGAATTACGCTTATAACGACCGGTATCTTTTTGAGTTCCTGATCCGTTCCGATGCTTCCACAAAGTTCGCTCCTGAAAATTACTGGGGCACGTTCCCTTCGGCGTCCGCCGGATGGATTCTTTCGGAGGAAAACTGGATAAAGGACAATGTAAACTGGATTGATTTCCTGAAAATACGCGCTTCGTTCGGTCTGACGGGCCGTGACAACATTTCTCCATGGCAGTGGATGCAGGTATATTCCGTGAGCGGCGATAAAGGCGCGGTTCTCGGTGACGGGGATCCTCCCGCCGGAAGCCATCTGACCATTCCTAACGGCAATGCCTCCGTAAACCGTGACGTGACATGGGACAAGTCATACAAGGCCAACTTCGGCATTGATTTCAACACGCTGAGCAACCGCCTGGCATTGAACCTTGACGCGTACTATGTATGGGATCGTGACATGCTTCTGGCGTTTTCCGGATCGGTTCCCAGCATTGTGGGAACATCATCGGCCTCTCAGAACTATGGCAAGATGGACAGCTACGGCATGGAGCTGTCTGCGACATGGCGTGACAAGATAGGAAAGGACCTGTCTTACAAAATCCAGCTTCAGACAGGCTACTCAGACAATAAGGTTCTGCTGATGGACTGGGAGACAGGAGCCGATGAATACCTCAGGATACATAAGAATGACAGGACCGACAGGGGCTCATGGGGAATGCAGTGCATGGGCATGTTCCGTAGTTTCCAGGATATAGAGGAATATTTTGAAAAATACGGCATTACTTCCTATATGGGAATGACGAAAGATCAGGTCCGTCCGGGTATGCTGATTTACAAGGATGTGCGCAGCACGAGGCAGACTGACGGGACGTATGGCGGTCCTGACGGCATTGTCAGTGAGTCGGATGACAGGGTGCAATTGTCTCACCGATCCAATCCCTATCATATTACGGCGAACTTAAGCGCTGAATACAAGGACCTTTCCATAACGGCGCAGCTGAACGCCAGCTGGGGCGGTTATTCGTTTGTGAATTCCAACGCGCTGACACCTAATGACGGGACCAACTCGGGATGGGAGAATCTGGAGTATATCAACATGCCTTCGTTCTGGAACGTTGACAACATGTATTCCTATCAGGATGTGTATGACGCCTCAGGCAACTTGCTGGTAGCGGAGAACCGTGACGCCAAGTATCCTAATATGCGGTATGCCAGCGTAAACAGCGTTCAGTCTTCTTTCTGGAGAATAAACGGCACCAGAGTGACCCTGAACCGTATAACGGTAGCCTACAAGCTCCCGACCAAGCTTGTCAGCAGGGTGGGAGTCCAGTCTTGCCGCGTAAACATTACGGGCCAGAATCTGCTGAGCCTTTATAACCCTTATCCGGATAATTTTGTGGATCCGATGTACGGATACGGATCGTATCCGACTTTAAGAAAGTTTACTGTAGGTCTTAATATTACTTTCTAAATAAAAATACGATGAAAAAAATGTATTCAAGAAATATTCTCGGTGTCATGTCTGTGCTGGCTGTTTCTTTCTCTTCATGCAGTGATGACTTCCTGACCGAGAAAAGGAACTATGACAATACTACTACTGAGATTTATGATTATTACAGTGGTGCCGATGGCCGTCTGAACGACCTGTATTTCTGGTGTAATCCTAATATCCAGGGTGCTCAGGGCGCCCGTTTGTGGCAGTTCCCCAGCATGGGGCTGGAAGATGACCTGTCACAAAGCACGGAAGAATACGCGGGGTTCGGCTGCTTTGTCAATCCTGAGGCGCAAATGAATACGGTTACCGGAACCGTGCAGCCGCCTGAATATTTTCAGGGAACAAGCCCTTATAGCTTGAATGCGAACGCGTGGGGGCGTATCCGTAATATCAACGATGTGATTCAGGGCGTGGCCAACGGGGCCTTGTCTCAGGATGAAAAGGATGAAATTATGGGTCAGGCGTATTTTCTCCGCGCATGGTGCTATTACTATCTGGTACGTTATTACGGAGGGGTTCCTATTGTTACGGAAGTCTTGGACGCCAGTTCCGAATCCGCCGTTCCGCGTTCTTCAACAAAGGCCTGTATCGATTTTATCTGTGACGACCTGCAAAAGGCGGCGGATCTGTTGCATAAAAGAACGGTTGAAAGCAAGTGGCCGGCCAGTGAGTACGGACGTGTGACCACAGGTACCGCACTGGCGTTGAAAGGCCGGGTATTGCTGTTATGGGCCAGCCCTCTTTTCAACCGTGACAATGATCCCGCGCGCTGGCAGGCCGCCTATGATTTTATGACAGAGGCGCTGCCTGTTATCGAAAGCTGCGGTTATGGTCTGGGCCATGAGAGCGATCCGGGTACAAACGGCTCCGGATGGGCCCGGATGTTTCTGGATCTTACGGGCAATCCTGAAGGCGTGTGGGTATCTCTGTATAACCGCAAAGTGCCTGATCTGACTCCTGATTACCAGCGGAACAACCTGTGGGAGCAGCAGATACGTCCTTTCAATACTTTGGGCAATACCGGCAAGACTCCGCCCGCGATGATAATCGATTTGTTCCCGATGAAAGACGGGAAAAAGCCGCGTTCCTATAATTCTTACAGCAAGCTTGAGGCTTCGGAGTATGAATATGATCAGAACAATCCGTACATAAACCGTGACCCGCGTTTTTACCGTACGTTCGCCTTCCCCGGCGTATACTGGAGATTCAAGGGCGATCCTAATACGAGTGAATCATGCAATCCTTATACGGGTGAAAACTATGTTTTGTGGAATTATGTATGGTATAACGATCCGGCCGAGTATGACGACCCGCAGGGTGACTCCTATGGTTCCGACAATCTGCTGGAGAAGGTGCACGGCATGTATATCCGTAAATTCTCTGATGATCTGGATGTCAACCCCAGCCCTAATTATGACTTTAGTACGGAAGGCAAGTCTATCGGCTTCAGGTGCTGCCAGACATCCACAATGGAAATCCGCTACGCGGAGGTCCTGTTGAACCTGGCGGAGGCCGCGTGCATGACAAACCACATGGATGAGGCCGTACGGCAGCTCCAGCGGATTCGTGCCCGCGCCGGCTATGACGCTTCGGGCAATTACGGCCTGTCTGCAAATCTGGCAGGAGATCAGGCCGCGTGCATGTCGGCGATTCTTTATGAACGTCAGATTGAATTCGCATACGAGGGAAAACGCTTTGAAGACATGCGCCGCTGGCTGCTTTTTGACGGTGGTGCCAATTTCGCGGGAGCCGGTTTAAGGCCGTTGACCGGATGGGGCGGCAATACCTGTACGTGGTTGGGCGTGACTCCGTTTAATGGCCAGCGCCGTGATAATATGGAATTCCGTTTGCAGGACGAGTATAATTATACCGATGGCACGAGCGGACGTACATGGGCTGTGTCCAGCTCCGATCCTTCGGAGCGTGAGAAAGACAATCCCGACCCCGTCATTAGGTCAGGAATGACCCGTGAGGAGAGGGATGCGTATGCCATAGACTTGAGCAAGCCGCTTGACGACCAAGTGAGCAGGCTGAAAGAATTTTATGACAGGTTCTTGCAGAGAAAGACCAAGAAGGGTGACGGCTATGATTCAAACAACGCCATGTTATATGTCAAGTTTGAGCCTCGTTATTATATTCTGGGGTTAACACAATCGGCTCAGACGAATAATCCCACTATAGAACAGACGGCGGGATGGGAAGACTATAGCAGGGGCGGCGCGCCGGGGACATTTGATCCGCTGGCTGAATAGCCGCTCAGGTTAGACAAAAGCTGATGAAAACGGACTGTGCGCGGGCATCGTCCGTTTTTTTTGTCCGCCCGGAGCCGATCCGACGGGCAGAGGTCTCTCTCTTTTTTTCTTTCCCCTGATTGTGCCTGAATAGTTAAAAAATATTTCTTTTGACAGATATAAGATACGGATGAATAAAAAAACGGTTATATTTGCTCATCAGTTATTTAATATTAATTATGTGTTAACCTTATGAAAATGAAAAACAACGAAAAAGCGCGCGACTGCGCGGAGGCCGGCTATCGCGGCCGTTCATTTTTTGTGTGGGGGCTGTGTGTGGCGTTATGCTCGCTTCCGGCGGCTTCAGAAACCGTTCGGGGGGGGGTAAAAAACGTATGTTCTCAGGAAATCAGTCAGACCAGGACAGTCAGCGGACAGGTTCTTGATGAGAACGGAGAGCCCATGATTGGCGTCTCCGTATTGGTGAAAGGCACTACTACGGGCGCGATTACCGATTTTGACGGTAACTTCAGGCTGAATGCCCCCGAAGGGGCGGAAGAGCTCCATGTTACCTATATGGGATATAAGGCTCAGGATGTCAGAATCACACCGGAGCCGATGGTCATTAAAATGGAGCCGGATAACCAGCTGCTGGACGAGGTGGTGGTCATAGGCTACGGCACGATGAAGAAGCGTGATCTGACAGGATCCATCACTTCAGTGAAAAGTGAGGATATAGTGCTGAATCCCGCGTCAAATCCTATGCAGGCGCTGCAGGGAAAGGTGGCCGGTCTGGACATTACCAAGGAATCCGGGCAGGCGGGCGCGGGCGTCAAGATGCAGCTGCGCGGAACGCGCTCGTTTACGGCAAGCGGCAATCCGACCTTTATTATTGACGGCATGCCGGGCGATTACGCCACGCTGAATCCTAACGACATTGAATCCATCGAAGTGTTGAAAGACGCGTCTTCCACGGCTATTTACGGATCAAGCGGCGCCAACGGCGTGGTCCTGATCACGACAAAAAGCGGCAAGGCCGGGAAGGCAATCGTCAACTTCAACGCCTATATAGGCTTTAACGGCTGGGCCCAGACTCCGTCCATGCGTAGCGGGGAAAGCTATATCCAGACTTTGCGTGACGCTTCTGTGGGCGCCGCTGACGGCAGATGGAGCTCGCCCGCGGATGACAAGAACCTGTTTACTACCGAGTCTGAATGGAACGCCCACCAGAACGGACAATACATTGACTGGGTGGATGCCTTGTTGCAGACAGCCGTTACTCAGAATTATTCAGTGTCCGTATCGGGCGGGAACGAAAACACGAAAGCGTATTTTTCACTGAATTTTTCCGATGAGGAAGGGCAGTTCGTGCAAGACAGCTACAAAGTCTATTCCTCGAAGCTTCGTATAGACCATAAAATCAACAACTGGCTGAAAGCCGGGGTTGACAGCCAGATCTCGTATGTCCACCAGAATAAGGCCGATTCGGATTTGATGGACTTGATGATGGCCGATCCCCTGGGCACGCTGTACAACGAAGACGGCTCTGTCAATCCGAAGCCGGCGGCGGATCCCGCCTCCTCCATATACAACTACCTGCTGAATGACAACAAGGAAGTCTACCGCAATCAGGCCCAGAACCTGAAGCTGTATTTTAATCCTTATGTCGAGATTAGTCCTGTCAAGGGGCTTACCTTGATCTCCCGCATAGGCGCGTCACTGGCATACTCACGCGCGAATACCTTTACGGGTGAGGGATCCGTGCAATGGTACAGGAACGGTCAGACACCCCAAGGCGTAAGGGCGGAAGTAAGAGACAGCCGGTCTTATAACTACAAGTGGGAGAATATCCTGACCTACAATTTCCAGATCGCGCAGAAGCATGATTTCACGGTAACGGCCGTAACCACATGGAATCATGACCAAAGCGATGTGGAATACTTGTATCAGACCGGAGTCTCAGACAATAAGTTCCTGTGGCACAATATACTGGACGGGAATCAGGCAACCTCCGGATCCACTTCTTATGAGATGTCGAAAGGAATGGGATACATCGGCCGTCTGAGCTACTCATACATGGGCAGGTATCTGTTTTCCGCATCGGTCCGTCATGACGGATCTTCCCGTCTGGCTGACGGAAACCGCTGGGATACATTCCCCGCAGTGTCGGCGGGGTGGAGAATCTCGGATGAGAAATTCATGGAAGGCACAAAGGGCTGGCTGGACAACCTGAAGATCCGTGTAGGCTATGGCGTTACGGGTACGGCGGGAATAAACCCCTATTCTTCGGCGGCTTCTCTTGACACTAAATACGTGGACATGGCATTGGGCGGAGTGCATACTCCCGTCAGCGTATATTCTCAGAATATTCCGAACTATTCGTTGGGATGGGAAAAGTCGTATAATATGAACATAGGTGTTGACGCCGCTTTTCTGGACAGCCGTATTGATGTGAGCATGGACTATTATGACACAAAGACAAAGGATGTCATCTGGCAGAAAGCCCTCCCGGTTACGAACGGAGCGTGGGGTACCGATGGAGGTACCAGCTCGAATTATATGATGAACGTGAACATGTGCGAGACCCGCAACAAGGGATTTGAAATGACGTTGAACACCCGTAATATCGTGACAAGAGACTTTACGTGGAATTCAACCCTTACGTTCAACTATAACAAGGAAAAGATTACCAAGCTGGCAGGCAGCGATTCTGACGTGGTGTCAAATGGCGAAGGCGGATTGGCCCTGGCTTTGGGCGAGGCTGTAAACTCATATTACCATTATAAGCTTGACGGCATCTGGCAGAAAGGCGAGGAGACGGACGCCTCCGTATTCAATGCGGCTCCCGGCGATATAAAGATCTATATACCCGGCATGGTAAAGGAGGCTGACGGCAGGTTCTATAAGATTGACAAGGAAACAGGCGCGCCGGTTGCCGACGAGTCGGGGAATACGGTGTATTATACCCCGGATAATCCGTATACTCCGAGTGACGCCGATTATCAGATTTTAGGGCATAATTCTCCTGACTGGACCCTCGGATTCCAGAACAACTTTACGTACAAGAATTTTGATCTGGGTGTTTTTGTTTACGCCCGTTACGGACAGATGTTCCCTTATGACATGCTTACATCGTATGACCCGACCGGCAAGAGGAACTTCCCCAAGTATTTTAATTACTGGACGCCTGACAATCCTTCAAACGACTTCCCGGCCGCGAACGCGAACAGAAGCCTGGAGCAGAATACCGGATATTATGCCCTGCGTTATGTAGACGGCTCTTTCCTGAAGATAAAGAACATCACTTTAGGCTATACGTTGCCGAAAAGCCTGATCAATAAGGCCGGAATGGAAAAATGCCGTTTCTACGCCACCATTACCAACCCGTTTGTCTTTGCGAAGAGCCACCTGCTGGAAGATTATGATCCGGAAATGAACGGCTCCCTGGAATATCCATTGACAAAGCAGCTGGTTTTTGGCGTTAATATAACATTCTGATTCATTTAATGAAAAAAATATTACAGAAATGAAAAAATTCCATATATATAAGTACGCGGTTGCCGCTTTGGCTTCGGTTTCGGTTGTGTCCTGCTCATTGGATGAATACAATCCGAGTCAGAAAACGATAGATGAGGCATTGTCTTCTTTTGAGGGATTCAAAGGGCTGGAGTCGTACTGCTATTCTTCGCTTTACGGGCAGCTGTACAGCGTGTATGACTTATTTTCCGTCGCCGAGGGCGGGACTGACTGCTGGCTGACACCCTCGGGCAATACGGATTATGCAAGGCAGGTGATATATTATGAGGGCCTGGCTACAAACACCAACGCGACAAACAAACTGTTCGGACAGATATATTCGATGATTTTGAACTGTAATGACGTTATCGGCCGTGCGGAAAGCGTGACCGACGGCAATGCCGCCGATGTCACCACACTGGTTGCCGAGGCCCGTTGTCTGCGTGCGTTCTATTATTCACTGGCGGTAGGGTATTACGGAAATGTGACGCTTACCTTCAAGACTATGAAAGAAGTGGAGGAACAGCCTGTGACAACTGCCGCGCGCAATACGGTAGAGGAGATTTATACCCAGATTGTGGAGGATCTGAAATTCGCCGCGGATAATTTGCAGGATACCCCTTATGAGGGCAACCGCGCCCGTGTTACCCGCAAGACGGCGCTTGGCCTTCTGGCCCGTGTATACGCGCAGGGCGGAGGCGAGTACGGCCTGAGTGAAAACGGCGTGTCATACTGGGAACGCGCACGGGAGGTAGCGGAAGACATGATAGGGCAATACGGATCCGAGTGCCTTTATGATGATGTTTCCGACGTATGGGCTCCGAAAAACAACCGTAACAACAAGGAGGCCCTGTTTATCGCGGCGGGTCCTAATGTGACGAATCTGGAAACATGGAACGCGAGTAACCAGGGCAACAATGTATTCGGCTATGTGTTCCCCAAACCCAATACGCTGGCAATCTATCCGACTCCGGACAACCAGAATTACTGGTACGGACGTACAAACAACAACACGCTGGCCCCTTCAAAATATCTGCTGGATGTGTTTGACGCGGATCATGACAAGCGCTGGGAAGAGACCTTTACCACCGCTTTCGTGCAGTTCTCGGCAGTCCAGACGGGCGGCAGCTATCTGTATACGAAGAGTCAGGTTATGGATGACGAATCGCAGCCGGTGGTGGGAGAAAAACACGGAATAAACGACAATATAAGCTCGTTTACTCAGCTGACCAAGAAGATAATTGAGGACTACGGACTGGATCCTCGCTTCCATAACGAGAAAATTTATCCTTACGGCGACTTGGCCTATGCATACTATGACGGGACGTGGGCCTATAGGCTTACGGCCAAGGTATGGCCCAAGGGCGATCATTCGGGTGATCCCTCTCACCTGACAGAGGTAAAGAACCCGTATGTAATTCCTTATCCTGTTGCCGAGGATGACGACCGTATCTGCTTTTACTTGTCAAAAGAGCCTATGTCGGCGGAAGAAAAAGCCCGGCGCAGATATTACGTAATCAATATTGATGATATGTTTGAGAACGGGGAGTATCGTACAAAGGATATCAAGGCGACCAATGACAGGGAAATGTATCCGGGGTTCAATAAGTTCAACTGGTTGTATGAGGATTCCTACACCAGCAATCTGCAGCGTAAGACAGGCGATGTGTTTATCATGCGCATGGCGGAGGTTTACCTGATTGCGGCTGAGGCCAACCAGCAGTTAGGCAACGGCGCGAAGGCGGCCGAATATCTGAACGTTTTGAAAAAACGCGCGGCGCGTGACGACAGCTCATACGAGGCCATGAAGCTCTCTGAGGCGGATCAGGATGACGTAATGGACGAATATGCGCGTGAGCTTTGCGGCGAATACCAGCGCTGGCTGGTTATGAAGCGCCATAAGGATACGTTCAAGCAGCGTCTGCAGCAATGCAATCCCCGCGCGTACAGGAACTTTGACGAGAGCAAGCATTACCTGCGTCCTATTTCGTTCAACTTCCTGAGTCAGATTGACAATGCGGACGAATACGGGACAAACGGCTATTGACGGAGAGGCCGGGCGGCCGCTTCGCTGATATACGGATTCCGTGCCGGGCGCCGTGCCCCGCACGGAATCTTTTTTGTCATGATTCCGCTCACGAAGCCCCCCTGACGGGGCTGTATTCAGGAATGCATCCGTGAGACGGTCCTGTTTTCCCGGTACAGGCATGGGAGGCCGAAAGGCGGGGATGACAGGGGAAAACATGTTATTAAACATATATGCGGGAGGTACATCCAAATAAAAAAACGCCTAAATTTGCGCCGCATTTTTAATTATTAACCTTATAAAACATGAAAAGAAAGAAAGACAAAGTGCCAGGGAGCACGAATTTCCGTTATGCCCGGCCGTTCCTTACGGTAGGGCTGGCATTGGCTTTCTCTCTTCCGGCAGGAGCCGAAAGCATGCTGTCGGGGGGGGGTAATCCGGCCGGTTATCAGCAGGCAGACCAGCAGAGGACCGTATCGGGCCAGGTGACGGACGAGAAAGGGGAGCCCATGATTGGCGTTTCCGTACTGGTAAAGGGGACCAAGACGGGCGCCATTACAGATTTCAACGGTAATTTCAAGATTGACGTTCCGGCGGGAGCGCGGGAATTCCAGGTTACCTACATGGGATACAAGCCGCAGACCGTGAGAATAACGGGCGGCAATATGGTGATAAGCATGGAGCCGGACAACCAGCTGCTGGACGAGGTGGTAGTGGTGGGCTACGGAACCGTCAAGAAACGGGATCTGACGGGTTCTGTATCTTCCGTGAGAAGCGAGGACATAGCGCGCGTGCCTACCGGTAATGTGATAGAGGCCATACAGGGCCAGGTGGCCGGTCTGGATATCACGCGTACGAGCGGTGACGCGAGCGCGGCGTTGAACATGACCCTGCGCGGGACCCGTTCCATAAACGGCAGCAACACCCCGCTGTTTATCATTGACGGCATGGAGGGCTCGTATGACGAGCTGAACCCTAACGACATAGCATCGGTGGAGATTCTGAAAGACGCCTCCTCCACGGCCGTTTACGGAGCCGCGGGAGCGAACGGCGTAATCATAATAACCACGAAGTCACCGAGGAAAGACAGGTTCTCGATAAACCTCGACGCGTATTACGGATGGAACGTGATTTCAGACTTTCCTGAAGTAAACAGGGGCCAGGACTACATCAACCTCCGCAGGGAAGCCAAGCGCACGGCGGGAGAGTGGAACGGCCCGGAGGATGACGCCACCCTGTTCCCAAGCAATATACAGCAGTATATCGACAACGGCCAGTGGGTAGACAGGTTCGACCTGCTTTCACGGACGGGAACAACCGAGAGCTACAATCTGAGCACCTCCTATTCCAATGACAGGATGACCTCCTATTTCTCATTGGGATATTACGAACTGGAGGGAATCATGAAAGGCGACGGGCTGAAACGCTATTCGGCGCGGGCCAAGATCGACTTCAAGGCGAATGACATCGTGAAGTACGGGCTGAACCTGTATGCGATGTATTCTGACAATGACCAGCGTTACAGCCGTATATGGAACCGTATTATCCAGATGCCGCCTGTAGGGGAGCCGTATGACGAGAACGGCAACCTTACAGACTACCCGATACAGGGCAGCGGCAGCGACATAAACCCGCTGGCCGATACGGGCGAAGGGCAGTATGCCAACAATATAAAGACACTGAGCCTCTCTCCGCAGGTCTATGTGGAGCTGACCCCTCTCAAGGGGCTTTCATTCAAGAGCGTGCTGGGAGGGTATTTCCGGAATGTAAAGCAGGCGGAATATACCGGTACCAATTCTTATCAGGGCCTTGAAGCCGGACTGGTTCAGGCGACAATCCCGAACACGCTGACCTATAACTACAAGTGGCAGAACATACTGACATACAACTTCAAGATCAACGAGGACCATGACTTTACCCTGACCGGCGTGACGGAATGGGCAAAGGACCGCAAGGAGGAAGTGACGGCTACGGCAAACGGGTTTGACACCAACTCTTACCTGTATCACAATCTGGGCGCGAGTACGGGAACCCCCCAAGTATCATCGAGCTATGTGGGGAGCCAGAAAATGTCGTACGTGGCGCGTGTGAACTACAGCTACAAGGGACGCTACCTGCTGACTCTGAGCAGCCGCTGGGACGGATCGTCCATTATGGCCGACGGGAACAAATGGGACGTTTTCCCGGCAGGAGCCATCGCATGGCGCGTGAGCGACGAGGCTTTTATGAGCGGCGTGAAAGCCGTTTCGAACCTGAAGCTGCGTGCGAGCTACGGTGTTACCGGCAACTCAGGCGCCGCCGAATATGCCACACTGGACAAAAGCCGTACAGGAATTTTCGGCTTTCAGGACACTCCTGCCCCGTACAGCGGATATTCTCTGACCAAGGCCAACAAGGATCTGGGATGGGAAAAGAGCTATATGACCGACCTGGGCTTTGACCTCGGCCTGTTCAATGACAGACTGAACATCGTGTTTGACTGGTACCGGACAAACACCAAAGACATACTCTACTCGTTAAGCCTGCCGTACGCGACGGGAGGTTACGGATCTTCTCCGTTCAACATCTGGGCGAATGTGGGTGAGACCCGGAATACGGGTGTGGAGCTGAACATTACAAGCCATAATTTCACGGGGCCGAAGTTTAACTGGAGCACCACCCTTACTTTCTCCACGAACAAGGAAAAGGTAGTGAAGACCACCAGTGACGGGCCTCTTCAATACGGAGACTATTACCTGATTCCGGGCGAGCCCCTCAAGACGTATTACGGATTCAAGTATGCCGGAATATGGGGAACCGCCGAAGAGGCGGAAGCCGCCAAATACAGCCAGTATCCGGGGCAGGTGCACATTGCGGAAAAAGGGGAGCCTAACTATACGCTGAACTCGGACGACTACTATGTATTGGGAAATGCCGACCCGAAGTGGTCAGGAAGCCTGCTGAACAACTTCTCATACAAGAACTTCGACCTGAGCGTATTGCTGATAGCCCGCTGGGACTGGACCATTAATTACGGCCTGACCGGATGGTACCGCGCCAACGGCCTGTCTCCTTCTCCCACCGTGTGTGACTACTGGACTCCTGAAAACCAGAACGCGCGCTATCCGCGCCCGGATTCGCGCATAGACAACGGCCAGGATCCTTATCAGCAATGGGCCAACTATTTTGACGGATCCTATTTGAAGATAAAGACCATTTCCTTAGGGTATACACTGCCTAAAAAATGGCTGGGCAACCTGAAGATTGACAGGCTGCGCGTATACTTTACCGCGAACAATCCCTTTATTTTCACAAAATGTGACTATCTGAAAGACTATGACCCTGAAAAGGGAGGTGACGATGATGACACTCCATTGTCAAAGCAATATGTATTTGGTGTTAATATCTCATTCTAAAAACAAGACAAATGAAAAAACATAGATTCTTTTCTCTATCATTGATAGCGGTCATGGTGCTCGCTTACGGCTGTAGTCTGGAAGAATATGACCCTTCTGAAAATCCTACGGATATAGAATGGTCTACCGCCGAGGGGTATAAGAAAAAAGTGAATGACTGCTATTTTGACCTGATCCGCATTGTTTACGGCCAGGCGGAAGACACCTATCTGACATGCGCGGAGGGAGGCACCGATATATGGCAGGACACAAACCCCAGCGGAGGCAACGGGAACTGGAGCAAAATGCTCCGCTATGAAGACTTTGGCGCCGCAAACGGAATGCTTAACGAGGGATATTCGGGCTTTTACGGAGTATTGAGCGCGTGCAACGCCGCCGTATACTATGCCGACAAGGTGACGGGGCTAAGCGAGGAAGAACTGAACGCCCTGCTTGCCGAGGCCCGTTTTATCCGCGCGCATGCCCTGTATAACATAGTAGAGCAGTGGGGAGGCAAATATCTGCCTCTGGAACCTGTGGAAAGCCAGGTTTCGGTTCTGCCGTGCAGCTCCGTAAACGACTTCTACAAGGTGATACTGGATGACCTGGACTTCGCGCGGCAGTATCTGCCCGTCAGCCAGGATCCGAGAGGCCGCGTGACGCGTGCCGCCGCCTGGCACCTGTACGCGAAAGCCTGTCTGACCTATTCCACTTATACCGATGGTCTGGGAAACGTCACCCCGCTGAGCGAGAGCGAGAGCAGGGACTATCTGGGAAAGGCCAAGGAGGCCGCCGATTATCTGATAGACCATGCGGGCGAGCTGGGAGTGAGGCTGTATGACGACATTGAGGAGGTGTTTGACGAGAATAACAATAAAACGAACGAGGAGGCCTTGTTTGTGGTCACCCACTCCACAATTGAGGCGTACAATCCCAGAGGACAGTATTACAACCGTGTATGGAAACATGCGGAGGCGTACAACAACAATCCCGACGGAATCTATCTGGACGGAATGACTCCCAGCTATGAAACGGAAGTCAACGGCTACTCTGTCCCCAAGCTTGCCAAAGGCAACTGCTATATGGAGCCCAGCAAGTACATGCTTGATCTGTATACCGAGAAAGACGGACGCTACGAGGCTTTCTTCAAGGATACCTATTATGTGAACGTATCCAACATGGATGGCGGCAAGGGAACGGCATATACGTGGAGCGAGAGCGATGCGGATCATTACGGGCTGGCCAAAACCCGTGTGGGAAACGCGGCCTTTAACATAACCTTGGGCGACACCGCGGTCTATATCTCACGCAAAACGTATTCGCAGGCCGAAAGGGATGCCTGCCCCTACGCGATCTATAACATAGCAGACAACTATGCCGATCTCAAAAATCCCAAGAAGTTTTTCCCGAGTCTGAAAAAGGCCGACTGTCCGATCCTGTATGCCGGAACAAACGCCAGCAAGCCTTTTTCCGCCGCAGACTGCATTGTGTATCGTCTGGGAGAGACCTACCTGCTGGCTGCCGAGGCAGACTGGCGGCTCGGTGACAACGAGGGCGCGAAAGACCGCCTGAACACGCTGCGCAACAGAGCCTGCAAAGGCCATGATCACAGCATGGACATTACGGCCGCCGATGTGAGTCAGGATTTTCTGCTGGATGAGTACGCGCGTGAGATGATAGGGGAGTGGAACAGGTGGATGACCCTGAAAAGATTCCGCGCCTTTGAGACCCGACTGCCTAAGGGCAACCCGCAGATAGAGAAGTTCAACGGAGAAATCCATTATCTGCGTCCTATCCCCACAGCCGAGATACTTCTGATAGAAAACCAGCAGGAATATCAGAACCCGGGATATTAAACGCAAGTTCATAGCCTGCATATATTTGCAAATTCATAGCCTGTAAGGGGGAGTGCATGCTCCCCCGCAGGTTATGAATTGTTTTTTTGTGCGGGCGGCCTTTATTCTTAAAAAAACGCCGCGTAGCGGACAGGAGTGTCCGCTGCGCGGCGTGTGCGTTTGTCATGTCCGTCATTCTCAAGGCTGCCTGCGGTAGTCTGCCAGCTCTTCGGCCTGAAACCGGCTAATGAAGCCGGAATGCTTCGCGACTTCCGCCTCCGCATAGCCCACATACACGGCGAGCGATCGGGCAAACAGCTCAGGGGCCCTGGTGGCATCCTGAAGCAGCAGGTGGCTCATAACGCATACCGCAGCCATTTCATACAGCCGGCGGGCCGTGAAATCAAGCAATTCCTGGTTCCGGGTCTCTTTAACGGCATTGGCGCAGGCCTCGAACTTACGGGTCATTTCCCTGACGCGGCTCATGTGGCTTTCAAATTCCGGGGCGCAGGGTATCGCCTCATATTCATGCAGGACAGCGGCGTAGGTGCCGTTTGTCACATAACGGACGGCGGCTACGGTCTGCAGCTGGGTGGTTCCTTCGTAAATGCTGGTAATGCGGGCATCGCGCCAGACGCGCTGGCAGGCGTATTCCATCATGAAGCCCGATCCTCCGTGTATCTGGATACAGTCATAGGCATTCTGGTTGGCATATTCCGAGTTCATGCCCTTGGCCAGAGGGGTAAGGCTGTCCGCCAGCCGGGCGTAGCGTTTCTGTTCCTGACGCTCTTCCGGCGTAAGCCGGCGCTCGCGCGCGATATCATCGAGAGCCTTGTATATGTCTACGCAGCGTGCGGTCTGATACAGCAGCGCGCGGCCGGCGTCGAGCTTTGCCTTGATGGTGGAAAGCATGTCGTATACGGCCGGGAATCCGATGATTGCCTTTCCGAACTGTATGCGTTCTTTCGCGTAGGCCAGCGCCTCGTCATAGGCAGCCTGGCTGAGCCCTACGGACTGTGCGGCAATACCCAGGCGCGCACCGTTCATCAGTGCCATTACGTATTTAATCAGGCCCAGTCTGCGTTCGCCGCAAAGCTCTGCCCTGGCGTTCCTGTAAACAAGCTCGCAGGTCGGCGATCCGTGTATGCCGAGCTTGTTCTCGATACGGCGTACGTCTACCCCGCCGTCATTCTTGTCATAGATGAACATTGACAGGCCGCGTCCGTCACGGGTTCCACCCTCAGAACGCGCCAGCACCAGGTGGATGCCGGCATCGCCGTTGGTAATGAAGCGCTTCACGCCGTTCAGCCTCCAGCACCGGGCTTCCTCATCGTAAGCCGCCTTCAGCATGACGCTCTGCAAGTCGGAGCCCGCATCCGGCTCAGTAAGGTCCATTGACATGGTCTCCCCCGCGCAGACACGGGGGATAAAGCGGGCGCGCTGATCCTCGCTGCCGAACTCATACAGTGTCTCTATACAGTCCTGCAAGGACCAGATGTTTCCGAAACCGGCATCAGCCTGCGCCACAATCTCCGCGCACATGGTATACGGGGTAACCGGGAAGTTCAGGCCTCCGTAACGGCGCGGCATGGTCATTCCGTTAAGGCCGGCCTTTATCATGGTGTCAAGGTCGGCCTTGGTACCCGACGCGTATTCTACACGGCCGTTCACGCAGCGCGGGCCTTCCTCATCGACCCCCTCCGCATTGGCCGCGATAATCTCACCGGCAATCTCACCGGTGATTTCCAGCACCTTATCATAAGAGTCAACCGCATCGGCATAGTCGAGCGGCGCGTAATCAAATTTGTCCTTGTCGCTGTAATGGCGTTCTTTAAGTTCGCAGACACGCTCCATCAGAGGATTGTCCAGATGGAAGCGCAGTTCCGGGTGTGTGGTATAAAAATTTGACATGGTCTTTTTTTTGTTTTCAGAAAGCCGAAGAATCAGCCGGTCTGCCCTGTCCGCACGGAGCCTCCCGCAGACCGGCCGTTTTTGGACGGCCTTGCGGCAGACATCCGGCAAACGGCCCGCATTCTCTGTCTTTCCTGTTCATATTAAACTTGTTGTTTTTCAAGCAACGCATCTCAAGTATCCCGTTTAGTCGGAGCCTGTCCGGATTCACCGGCCTTTCTTGACTCCCTCCATGGGGATGCCTTACTTGCTGTTCTTCTTATAATATCTGATCATTTTCGGAATGACTTCCTCCACCGTTCCGTTGATTACATAATCCGCGATGCCGTTGATAGGAGCGTTCTCGTCACTGTTTACGGAAATGATGATACCCGCGTCCTGCATGCCGGCGATGTGCTGGATCTGCCCGGAGATGCCGCAGGCGATGTAAAGTTTCGGATGAACGGTCACACCGGTCTGGCCTATCTGACGGTCGTGCCCGCAGAAGCCCGCATCTACCGCCGCGCGGCTTGCGCCGACTTCGGCATGAAGCTCTTTCGCCAGTTCGTACAGCATGCCGAAACCTTCTTTCGAGCCCATTCCGTAGCCTCCGGCAATGACGATGGGAGCACCCTTGAGGTTATGTCCCGCCTTTTCCACGTGGCGGCCGATGACTTTGACCACGTAATCGGTATCGCGGACATATCCGGCAACATTGTGGCGGATGACTTCTCCCCGGTAGTTCCTGTCAAGGATTTCCTTTTTCATGACGCCTTCGCGCACGGTGGCCATTTGCGGGCGGTGCTCCGGATTTACGATGGTCGCGATGATGTTTCCTCCGAAAGCCGGGCGTATCTGATACAGCAGGTCCTTATAGACAACCCCGCTTTTCCTGTCTTCGTGATCGCCTATCTCAAGCCGTGTGCAGTCGGCCGTCAGCCCGCTGGAGAGCGCCGATGACACGCGGGGGCCAAGGTCCCGGCCTATTACAGTGGCTCCCATGAGGCAAATCTGAGGCTTTTCTTCTTTAAACAGATTTACGAGGATGGACGCGTGAGGGAGCGAGGTATAGGGGAACAATCCCGGATCATCGAAAACATGCACCCTGTCTGCCCCGAACGGCAATACCTGTTTTTCCACACCGGAAAGGGCGCTACCCGCGCAGACGGCTTCGAGCCGGCAGCCCAGCCTGTCTGCCAGCTTGCGGCCTTTGGTTAAAAGCTCAAGACTTACATCGGCGACACGGGCGCCTTCCATCTCACAATATACAAATACATTATTCATAGTCTTATCCAAATAGAATCAGTAAATGGTATCATAGTCTTATCCAATAGTATGGTCGGCCAGAAGTCCGGCAATCAGGCTTTCCACATCGGCGTCACTGCCTGTGATCGTCCGGCTTTCCTTGGCCTGAAAGACGATATTCTCAATTTTCTTTACTTTGGTGGGCGATCCTGAAAGGCCGCATTGCGCGGTATCGCCGCCTACATCCGCCACACTCCATTCCGTGATGTTCAGATAAGAGCGGCTTTCGTAGAGCGGGGCATAAGGAAGTTCCTCCCCGTCTTTTGTGAGTGCGGCCTTTTCCTGCCCGCCGAGCGCTCGTTTGTATTTCTGCACCAGTCTGGCGTTTCGCGGGCGGCATGGCGCGGCGCTTCCGTTTACGGTAAGCACGACGGGCACCGGCCCCTCTACGGTTTCGACGCCTCCGTCGATACGCCGCCTTACACGGACGCGTCCGGCGTTTACTTCCTGGATTTCCTCCACATAGGTGATTTGAGGCAGGCCGAGCTTTTCCGCCACCTGAGGCCCCACCTGTGCGGTATCGCCGTCAATAGCCTGGCGCCCGCCGATGACGATGTCATATCCGCCGATTTTCCGGATGGCGGCAGCCAGCGCGTAGGATGTGGCCAAAGTATCGGCTCCGGCAAACGCGCGGTCGGTAAGCAGATACCCGTTATCGGCCCCTCTGTACAGGCCTTCGCGTATGATTTCCGCGGCGCGGCCCGGCCCCATGGTCAGCATTGTCACGGTAGATCCGGGATGGGTGTCTTTCAGTCTGAGAGCCTGTTCCAGGGCGTTTAAGTCTTCGGGGTTGAATATTGCGGGGAGAGCCGCGCGGTTTATCGTGCCGTCGGCATTCATGGCATCTTTCCCTACGTTGCGCGTGTCGGGAACCTGTTTTGCCAATACAATGATTTTTAAGCTCATGTCTGTTATTTTTGGTATTAGTAATGTTTTTTTTGCCTTTCTCAAAGCTTACAGGGCAGGCCTTTTGGACAAGCCGTATTCGCAGCGCATTCCGGTCAGGGACTGACAGGCGGGGGCTTCGGGCCGGATTATCGCAGCCGGCGGCAAATTTAACGAATTGAATCCTATTTCCCAAAGAAACTGTCAAAAACTTAATATTCAGGCGGGGGGGAATGTATTGTGACACGCCGGATACAGGAATGAAAAAGGCGTGACTGCCTATATAAAAAAAGCCTTTCCGCCGCCTTTTTGTATGGAAAATTGCATATCTTTGCCCTTATGCAAGGCTATTGTAATGAAAATCCGGAAAGGGGAGATAGTATGAAAAAACAGGCTGATTATATTAAGCGCATAGAAATTAAGGGGATATGGGGGCGTAAGAACATCGCATGGGATCTTCGCCGGGACGTGAATATCCTGAGCGGCATAAACGGAATAGGCAAAAGCACGATAGTGAACAAGTCCGTTCATTTTCTGCACCTGCTGAACGGGGGAGAACTTTCACGCGACAGCTTTTCGGAAAACGTGAGATTCTCCTTCTCGCCGGAAGACGCGTCGTATATCCGCTTTGACGCGGTAAGAAGCTTTGACCGCCCGCTATTGGCCGCCGGCCTGATGGAAAAGGCGGCAAACACGCATATCCGTACGGAGCTGGACTGGCAGCTGTATCAGTTGCAACGCCGCTATCTGGATTATCAGGTGAATATAGGCAACCGTATAATCGAGCGGCTGACAAGCGGAGATCCGGAAAAACAGCAGGAGGCGGCCCGGATATCCATACCCAAGAAAAGATTCCAGGATATGATTGACGAGCTGTTTAGCGAGACGCAGAAAAAGATAAACAGAAAAAGGAATGAGATTATAATAGAGCAGGACGGAGAGCAGCTGCTGCCATACCAGCTGTCATCGGGAGAAAAACAGGTACTGGTGATTCTGCTTACCGTTTTGGTCCAGGACGGGCGGCCTTACGCCTTGTTTATGGATGAGCCTGAGATTTCCCTGCACGTAGAATGGCAACAGAGACTGATAAAATTAATCCGCGAGCTGAACCCGAACGCGCAGATAATATTGACCACCCATTCTCCGGCAGTGATAATGGACGGCTGGATGGATGCGGTGACGGAGGTCAGCGACATTACAGAGTGAGTTTTTAACGAACCGCTTCCCTTAAACTCTTACAATCATGAGCAAGCTCCTGACACAAAATATGAATTCTCTTTACGTTGAAGCCGCAAACCGGCTCAGGCCTAAAAAAGCAAGGAAAAAAATTGTCGCATACGTGGAGAGTTATGACGATGTGTTTTTCTGGAGGACTCTTTTGAACGAGTTTGAAAATGACGAGTGGTATTTTCAGGTGATGCTCCCCTCGTCGACGTCATTGGCGAAAGGAAAGAAAACGGTTTTAATGAACGAGCTGGGCTGTTCTTTAGGGAAGAACATGATAGCATGCGTTGACAGCGACTATGATTATCCGCTTCAAGGAGCGACCAGGACATCGCGTATGATAAACCAGAACCGTTATGTATTCCAGACTTACGCCTATGCGATAGAAAATTATCAGTGCATGGCGGAATGCCTGCACGAAGTGTGCGTGACGGCCACTCTGAACGACCGTGAAATAGTGAATCTGGAAGAATTCATGAAAATGTATTCGCGCATCGCATATCCTCTTTTCGTATGGTCTGTGTGGTTTTACAGGAAGCAGTGCGCCGGAGCGTTTTCCTTGCTGGATTTTTGTGAAATTGTCAGACTGGAGAAAGTCAGTATATATCATCTGGAAATATCGCTGGAGCGCATGCACCACCGGGTGTCGCACAAGCTGAAGAAGCTGGAGCGGGAATATCCTAAGGCCCTGCACGAGATAGAAATGATGAAAAAAGAGCTCACCGGTCTGGGGATAACGCCGGATAACACTTATTTGTTTATTCAGGGACATCATATTATGGATAATGTGGTTATGAAGATACTGGCGCCGCTATGCACGGTTTTACGCCGTGAGCGCGAGAATGAAATCAAGGCGCTGGCTGAGCACGGCACGCAGTTTCAGAACGAACTGACATGCTACCAGCGAAGCCAGAGCGGGGTTGACTTTGTGATACGCAAGCATACGAATTATACGAATTCTCCGTTGTATCAGAGAATCCGTGACAGAATAGCGCTGTTTTTGAAAGACATGGAATAAACCATTTTTCCGGATCTTAATTAAAATCAGGGGATCCGGGGAAAAGCTTGTGTTTAAAAACATAGTTTAGTAACACTTAAATATAGTTGGCATTGTTAATAATAATACCTAATTTGCATATTATTGATTAAAAAGCGGAAAGAGTCTCGTCTCTTTTTTTTATTAATTAACTTTAAATTATGTAGATATCATGAAAGTATATCAGACTAATGAAATTAAGAACATTGCCCTTTTAGGTAATGACGGAGCCGGTAAGACCACTCTCACTGAAGCCATGCTTTATGAGAGCGGGATTATAAGACGGCGTGGCAGAATCACGGCAAAAAACACAGCAAGCGATTATTTCCCGGTAGAGCAGGAATACGGATATTCCGTTTTTTCCACAGTCTTTCATGTGGAATGGAACGGCAAGAAGCTGAATATAATAGATTGTCCGGGGAATGACGATTTCGCGGGGGCGGCAATAGCCGCTTTAAACGTTACCGATACGGCAGTCTTGCTGATAAACGGGCAGTATGGCCCGGAGGCCGGGACTCAGAATCATTTCCGCTATGCAGAGAAATTAGGGAAGCCTGTAATCTTCCTTGTAAATCAGCTGGATAATGAAAAATGCGATTATGACGGCATATTGGAGCAATTGAAAAGTATTTACGGGGCAAAGGCCGTTCCTGTGCAATATCCGTTGGGAACCGGACCGGATTTCCATGCCTTGATTGATGTCCTTCTGATGAAAAAATATTCATGGGGGCCGGAGGGCGGCGCGCCGACAGTTGAAGACATACCGGCCGAAGAGATGGAGAAAGCCACGGAATGGCATAAGGCATTGGTTGAGGCCGCCGCGGAACACGATGAAGATCTGATGGAAAAGTTCTTTGAAGAGGATTCCCTGTCTGAGGATGAAATGCGGGAAGGCATTCGTAAGGGTCTGGCGTCGAGAGGAATGTTTCCCGTATTCTGTGTATGCGCGGGTAAGGACATGGGTGTGCGCCGCTTGATGGAATTTTTGGGGAATGTGGTTCCGTTCGTATCAGAAATGCCGGAAATACATAATACCCGCGGGGAAGCGGTGGCTCCTGATTCTAACGGCCCTACATCGTTGTTTTTCTTCAAGATGTCTTCGGAGCCGCATATTGGCGATGTCCAGTATTTCAAGGTTATGAGCGGAACGGTACGTGAAGGCGATGACTTGACCAATGCGGACAGAGGCTCCAAGGAAAGAATGGCGCAATTGTTCGTATGCGCGGGGGCCAGCCGTATTAAGGTAAGCGGACTTTGCGCCGGTGACATAGGCTGTACTGTCAAATTGAAGGATGTCCGTACCGGGAACACACTGAACGGCAAAGACTGCCAAAACAGGTTTGACTTTATAAAATATCCCAACTCTAAATATTCACGCGCGATCAGACCTGTTAACGAGGCGGATACGGAGAAGATGATGAGCGCTCTTTATCATATGCGCGAAGAAGATCCCACATGGGTTGTCGAGCAGTCAAAAGAACTGAGACAGATTATTGTTCACGGTCAGGGGGAATTCCATCTGCGCACATTGAAATGGCAGCTGGAAAATGACGAGAAGATTCTCATTCGTTTCGAAGAGCCTAAGATTCCGTATCGTGAGACTATAACGAAAGCCGCGCGGGCGGATTACCGTCATAAAAAGCAGTCGGGCGGCGCCGGACAGTTTGGCGAGGTGCATCTGATAGTGGAGCCTTATTATGAGGGAATGCCGCTGCCTGAGACTTATAAGTTTAACGGACAGGAATATAAGGTAACGGCAAAGAGCCAGGAAGTGATTGACTTGGAATGGGGCGGCAAGCTGGTATTTATAAACAGTGTGGTGGGAGGCACTATCGATACGCGGTTTATGCCTGCTATTCTGAAAGGCATTATGAGCCGTATGGAGCAAGGGCCTTTGACGGGATCGTATGCGAGGGATGTGCGTGTGATAATATATGACGGAAAGATGCATCCGGTGGATTCGAATGAAATCTCGTTCATGCTCGCAGGCCGGAACGCGTTCAGTGCCGCGTTTAAGAATGCCGGTCCGAAAATTCTTGAGCCTATATATGATGTCGAGACTTTTGTCCCCAGTGACAAGACGGGCGATGTTATGGGAGATCTTCAGGGGAGGCGCGCAATGATTATGGGAATGAGCAGTGAAAACGGCTATGAAAAGCTGACGGCCAAAGTCCCTTTAAAGGAAATGTCGACGTATTCAACGGCTCTAAGCTCGCTGACAGGAGGGCGCGCCTCGTTTATAATGAGTTTTTCCAGTTATGAACTGGTTCCATCGGATATTCAGGAAAAGCTGATAAAAGAGTTTGAGGCGGATCAGGAAAAGGAAAATTAATTTTAACAATATGAAAAGGCCGTTTTTGGTTAACTGAAACGGCCTTTTTTAATTAATTATCGTTAAATATTTGTACATGCTTAATTTTTCGTTATTTTTGCATATAGAAATTAAATAATGTTTTTCAGTTAATAAGGAAAACTGTGGTAGGAACTTGTTAATCAAATGACTATTGTGGTTTTAACCTTGTTAAAATTATCCGCATGAGAAAGTCGGCTATTTGGATATTAGGCATTGTAATGGGTATCTCTTTTGTGATCCTGCTTTATTTGCAAGTGAAATATATCGAAGAGATGATAAGGATGCGTATGGAACAGTTTGATGATTCCGTTAAGCGAAGCCTTTCAAACGCGGCCAATTCCATGGAATTGGCCGAGGCGGCCATGTCCCTGCGGAAAAACCTGGATAATAGTTCTTTAGTCAATAAGGAATATGCAAATGATTTGGACATGGCCGGCAATGATTCTACAGGAGGATTCATTCAGGTACATCAGCAAATGACACGTACAAATAACGGATTCTCAGTGAATATCCAGATAGGGAGCAATGTATTGTCGGGCCTTTATGGCTCCAAGCCCTTGGCAGAAGTAAATAAGTCACTGGCCAGAGATTTATACGGGCGATACAGGCATAAAAGGGATCTGGTTAATGATGTGGCATTAAAACTGCTGTATAAGTCAAGCGAAAAGCCTTTGGAAAAGCGTGTGAATTTTAAGACTTTGGATCAGTATATCAGATCTGAGCTGACAAACAACGGAATAGATATGCCGTATCATTTTATAGTCCAGACAAATGACGGGAGGGAAATATACCGGTGTCCGGATTATGAGGAAAAAGGCTCGGAGCATACTATATCCCAAGTACTTTTTCAAAATGATCCTCCGGCAAAAAGGGGATGGGTGCAGATTCATTTTCCGTCATGGAATGATTATATATTCAGTTCCGTGAGGTTTATGATCCCCGCCTTGATTTTTACTTTTGTATTGCTGGTGACTTTTATATTTACCATTTATCAGATATTCCGTCAGAAAAAATTAACGGAAATAAAGAATGACTTTATAAACAACATGACTCATGAATTCAAGACCCCCATATCTACCATATCTTTGGCTGCCCAAATGCTGAAAGACTCTTCTGTCGGCAAATCGCCCCAAATGTTCCAGCATATATCAGGAGTCATAAACGATGAGACCAAACGTCTGCGTTTCCAGGTAGAGAAGGTTTTGCAGATGTCTATGTTTGAAAGACAGAAAGCCGCCTTGAAGATGAAGGAGGTGAACGCAAACGAACTGATAGCGGGGGTGATAAACACCTTTGCTTTAAAGGTTGAGAAGTATAACGGAAAGATAGCATCTGATCCGGCCGCCTTGAACCCTATGATTTTTGTTGATGAAATGCATTTTACAAATGTGATTTTTAACCTGATGGACAATGCCGTAAAATATAAGAAGCCTGAAGAGGATTTGTTGCTGAAAGTACGTACATGGAATGAAAATAACAAGCTGTGTATTTCTGTTGAGGACAACGGTATCGGGATAAAAAAGGAAAACCTGAAAAAGATTTTTGAAAAATTCTACCGGGTTCATACCGGTAATCTTCATAATGTAAAAGGATTTGGATTAGGATTGGCTTATGTAAAGAAAATAATTCAGGATCACAAAGGTACAATCCGTGCCGAAAGTGAACTTGGTACTGGAACTAAATTTATAATTGTATTACCTTTATTAAAAGACTGATTTTATATGAATGAAAAATTAACAATTCTGTTATGCGAGGATGATGAGAACCTTGGCATGTTATTGAGAGAATATCTGCAGGTAAAAGGTTATTCTGCGGAATTGTGTCCTGATGGCGAAGCCGGTTATAAAGCTTTCCTGAAGACAAAGTTTGACCTGTGTGTGCTTGATGTTATGATGCCTAAGAAAGATGGTTTTACTTTGGCTCAGGAAATCCGTGCGGCAGATGCCGAGATGCCTATTATCTTCCTCACCGCCAAAACCTTGAAAGAGGATATTCTGGAAGGATTTAAGATAGGGGCGGATGATTATATAACCAAGCCATTCAGTATGGAAGAGCTGGTCTTTCGCATAGAAGCCATCATACGCCGTGTACGTGGAAAGAAAAACAAGGAAAGCAGTATTTATAAGATAGGCCGTTTTACCTTTGATACGCAGAAGCAGACTCTTTCCATTGACGGGAAGCAGACAAAATTGACAACTAAAGAATCTGAGCTTCTGGGGCTGCTATGCGCGCATGCGAATGAGATTTTACAGCGCGATTTCGCCTTGAAGACAATCTGGATAGATGACAATTATTTCAATGCCAGAAGCATGGATGTGTATATTACAAAACTTCGCAAGCATTTGAAAGAAGATGATTCAATTGAAATTATCAATATACACGGGAAAGGCTACAAGCTCATTACCCCGGAAGCTGACGATTAAGGATTGGAACTGCATTTGAAATATAAGCGGAGCCGCCTCATTTGTAATAAATGAGACGGCTTTTTATTGTAGTCATACAGACGGGTACAGGTGACAAAGAAAGTCATTGAGAACAATCCTGGCGTTAAAACAACGAGCCTGTCTCCCGACGGCCGAATCAAGGAGAACCGGCAACCGGATCAGAGCGGCGTTTGCCAAAGCGTAAGCATATTTGCGCAGGAGGACTTCCCGGAAGCCGTCTGCGGTTACAGCTTTTTACCGGAGGACAGCAATGACTGAAAACAAAAAGGCAGAGCCCTCAATTCTCTTAAAGCCCCGCCTTATTTTGACTGAATGATTCTCTTGCCCGATTCAGAAGAACAGATAACGCAAGTCGGTTACGTCGGCTTTTAAATACAAGTCATTCATAAAGCCGCCTGCCATACGCAAGCTCATATTTGAGAGAGCGGCTTCTTCTGTCTTATCATCGAATTTCCCATCCTGCTTAGTTTTGCCGTATGGCTGCAGCACATATACTCCGCTGTTGCCTTTAAACGGCTTGCTTAATTGGCCCGTTCCGGTCTTGGAAGCCATTGCCCCTACTACAGGCTCATTGCCGCGTGTGACGGAAACGAATGCAGGAACAGAGAATGTAATGTGCCTTATCGAGTCGGTAACAACGCCGGGGATCGCCTTAGCCTCGTCAAAAGTCCTTGCCGCTTCAAATTGTCTGGTCAGAATCTCCGCTTTCTTATCACGCATGATTTCCGCTTTCAACCGATCCCGGACTTTCTCAACCGGTGCATAGCCTTTCGGGTTAATGCTGCTGAGAGCTACGATCATGAGGTGTGATCCGTTTCCGCAATCGTACAGAGGAGAAACGGATCTTGGCTTCGCATCAAATACCCATTTGAGCGCATCGTGCGTTCCGGGAACCCCTCCAACCAGATGCTCATCGCTTCTGAACCCCTCGCGTGTAAGAAGGCGGAAGCCGTTGTCTTCGGCATTCCGGGTTAATTTGTCATAGTCTGAATTGGCCGCCAAGAATTGGCTGATTTTATTGTATGCGGCGTTGTAAGTTTCTTTGCTGAATTCTACCGGTCTCTTTACGACGGCTACTTTATATTTATCGGTCATGGCTTTACGGTCTACAACCTGGATAACAATGTTGCCTTGTCCCATATCGATATTTGCCACTTCTTTGACGCCCGTAGTATTCAAAGCATTAATGATTTTAGTGCTGTTCATGTCTATCTGCCGGCCTTCATACATATTTGAGCTTATCCATTGCGCCTCTCCGTTTTGGCTGTATTTCTTTGCCATTTCAGCAAAGTCTGCTCCGTTTTTCAAAGCGGTGGCAATACTGTCCGCCAATTTTCCGGTTGCATCCGGAGTGGCTGCCACTACTTGAATCTGGCGGAATTGGATAGAATCGGGAACTGTTTGTCTGCTCAACAATTTGAACGCGTTGTATGAATCGTCAGCCTGGCTGTAGAACGGGCCGTATACCTCGCCTGCACTGATTGAGTCCAGCCTTGACGCAATGTCGTTAGGAAAAGCATTCTTAGTCATAGGGATATCAACATACTGCAAGGATGAGCCGGAAGAACGGACGATAGCCGCATAGTCATCTGTAGCCTGATCAAGTTCAATGCAGCTTTCGGTTACTTCATCTTGGGTGGCCTTGCGGTCTGTTCCGCTTGGATTTACCACGTAGTCTATATATTGTATGTCACGTGTTTCTACCAGATTCCTGTATTGCTCTTTGTTTCTGCCATATAAATCTTTTATTTCAGAGTCTGTTATAGTAACGGCAGAGTCTGCAACAGAAGAATAGGGCAATGCAGCCAGCAATATTTCAGATTCATTAATACGCCCGTCAAATGAGTTTTGCGCGGAAACCGGATTTGAAATCAGTGATTTCATAATCAGTTCCTGATATTTGCTTATCAGAAGAGCCTGTTTAAGGTTCTTCTCTGTGTAAGACATGATTAATGAGACTTGGTCCGGATTGCCCTGACTTGCAAACATTTCCATTATAGCTTTGTCAAACGTTCCGGTTTGAGGATTGACAAACGGCGTTTGATTTAACAACGGGTTGGTACCCTCTTTAATCATGTTCTGGATTTCCTCGTCAGTAACGGTCAGTCCGATTTTGCCGGCTTCTTTCTCAATGAGCCGGTAGCTGACATACGATTGCCATATCATATCTCTCGTTTTTGTCAAATTCTCGTCTGATATCTGACGGCCGTATAATAATTCTTGCACTTTGGTAAATTCCTCAACCATGTTCTGGAAATCCAGCGCGGATATCTTTTTACCATCCACTATGCCAGCATTCTGTTTATTCCGATGCGGCTGAAAAACTTTCCATGCATCTCCTGCGATGAATGCAAAGAGAGCAAGACCAATAACAATGACCAATAACGGGCCTTTGCTTCTGATTTTCTGTAACGTTGCCATTTAAATTTATTTTTATTGTTTCCTTGGTTATCTATCAGCGCACGAAGATACAAAAAATGCTAATACATATATCCACTAATTCTACAAAAATTATGTCAGTCAGTGTCTTTAAGGCGCGCCAATTCAAATTTTGTCATCGATTCCCTTTATGGCAGGTCTGATAAGCGGAATGGTGATAAAGTCAAGCGACAGACAGTTATCCAATACTTTAGATATTAAAAGCTCATAGACAACAAATGTATGTTCATGGTTGAACGGCCGTGGTATCCTGTGGCATTGTATCTTCTATCGGAAATATTCCGGCTGTATTGCGTATCAAGTAATCGGTGAATTGCTCGTTGGAGTTAAAACCATATCCTGTCAGTATTTTGTCTGTCTGTTGTATTCGTATGAATTTGTCAGAATATACAGTCTGTTTTGCCTGATCCCAGAACAACTGTTCTGTATTGAACCTCTCATCTTGCATATTAAGAATATTGACATGTCCTCTAAGTTCCCAAAGCCTTATTTTATCATAGTAATATGCGGTATCTGCCTTGACTTTGGCTTCAATGTTCATAAAGTTGTCATATCGTTCAAGATAAGCTCCTTTTTCAAAAGCCCATTTGCTGACTTTTTCATTGTTGTAAACATCCCATTTTTCTGAAATGATTTTATAACGTATTTTTCCGGAATCGGATATGAGCGTTGAAATACCGGTTGAAGTCATTGTCGGTATGGCCGTCGGATCACTGACTGCCGGCGCCATGCCTTTCTTGTTGCCAGAGCATGAGAACAAGCTCAGACCTTGTATAAGAAGGCAGATGATAATCATCCTTGCGTTTGAAGCATTTAAACTATGCAAGCATAAGTTTTCTTGTTCATTGAATAATGATGTCTTCATTGATCCATCCTCCGATGTTTATCTGATCCCCTTGTTTTATATTCATAAACAGCAGGTCGCTGGTCTGAGGAGTATCGGTCACATATTTACGTATTAATTCGTTTGCTTCATTTTCTGTTTGCAGATCCATTCGTTTGGCTTGCTGCAGCTTGTCTATAATAAGGAAATAGGTGCACTTGTTTAATATAGGATTCTCGCTCCAGTCGGGGTGTGACGCATAGATGCGCGCCAATAAAATATACGCTTTTCCATTATGCTCATTTTGTGCGATAGCAAGTTGTGCATATTTTTTCGCCAATGGCAAATCTTTTTCCCGGTAGAATATGCCTGCCGTTTCATATGCCAGATTCGATTTTTGTATCGTACTGCCGTTTCGCGCAAATAATTTTTCTATGGAGGCGATGCATTTTTCTTTCTCTCCATTTCTGTAGTAGCTCCAAGCGCATTCTTTCAATAATTCCGGATCATTGCTGTTTCCCGCTTTTTCTATTAATTCTGAAAAGAGAGGCTGCCTTTCAGAATTGATTTTTTTTAATATGGCAATGGTCTCTTTCAAGGTTTCGTAGTTTTGCTGATGCCGTTCACTTGCAGTCTTATACCAGTCTGCGATATTTTCGTATGAATCCAGCCCGCATTCTTTTGCTATTTGATAAATGCGTGACAAGGTGCTTTCCCATAAAGGCCGTGTACTGGCCTTGGATTTTTTGCAAGCATTCCCGCACAGGTATGATGCCGTTATAAAATCATTTATGAACTCGTTCTTGAAGCTTGAGTCATTTTTGTACATGACAGAATCAATGGCCATCCAATCACGCATCAAATAAAATGCAGGATTGTTCCTGTCCATTTTACATACGGCTTTTTTGCAATATTTATACGCCCGTTTTATATCCAGCACATTGCCCGCATAGTGAAAATAGTCATAAGCCTTTACGGCTAACAATAAATCTTCCCTTATCGGATTTGTCAGAAAACGGCTTAGTTCCTTTTTATGTAGAATGTTCTTGTCGTATAAATCACTTAACTCATTCAGGTAATTAATGCGTCTGAGAGAGTCTTGTTCGGTCTTTAGCATTTCGTGCAAAATCTTCGCACCGTCATTGTAAAGGCTTATTTGTGCTTTTGGACAGGATGAAAACGCCATTTTCCATGGCAGATAAGCTTTTTTGAAGTCATTTTTTTTAACCAGCTCCCTTGTCATTCCTATATTCAACAGGCAGTCGATACTGTCTTTCCCATGTCCGAAAATCGAACCGTCTTCTATGCCTCGCTGTGCTTTTGCCGGATTTATGGCATAAAACATAGCCACGCACACAAGAAACAAATGTTTATATATTGACCTGTTCATACCGAAAATATAATTTCACGGGAGATGTCTCTGCATTTTCATTATTTGAGTAAATAACATTCTTGCTCTGTTTCTCGTCTGATTAAATGTTATTGTACTAACCATTTTCTGAACCAATCCTCATTGAAAGTCAGTCCGATATTGATACGGAGATAATTCTCTTTTATCAGACTGTTTGATTTGGGATCAACGTTAATATATTGCGCTGTGACGGACAGTACAGATCGGTTGTTCCAATGATTCATAATCGGAATGAGGAAGCCGCCTTCTATTCCATATTCACGCATCTTTGAATTCTTCACCTGTATGTAGGGAATGCTGTAATATGCCCCAAGGCGATAGTGGATACGCCGGAAGAATTTTCGTCCTGCCGGGTCAGGAATATATTCGGCACCCAATGAGATTTTTGAAAGGTCTTTAAATTTCCATTGCTCATAATTCTGTTCACCGCTGCTGTTGCTGCCGAAGTGCGGATACTTTGCACCGCTCCATTGCTGAAGGGTATAATCAAGTCCTACGGTCAGACGGTTGTCATATATATAGGTCAGTCCCACACCGATTTTTTGTGGCAGTTCAAATGCATGGGCAATGGTATCAACAGTCTGTTGCATTACCGATGAAGAATTTTGCATCTGCTGTATTTTATAAGCATCACTGCTTATGCTGTGTCCCAGACTGTAAACAGCTCCGACTGTAAATGCATGTTTTTTGAACCGATAAGTATATTGTGCACCCAAGTCAATGTTATAAGTGCTGATATCAGCCTGATAGCTTCTGACATTACTCCACGCGGAAGTATAACTGTAAGTGTTTGTTATAGTGTGTGTATAGTCTCCGTACAAGTAAGCAAAATTCGCACCGATAGAAAAATTCCTAAAAGGCTCTGCTCCGATACCGGCAAATACCTGATGCAAGCCTCCGCTACCACTGAAACTTTCGTATGAATAGACCTCATTATTTTCATCGTCATCAGAAATCTTTTGACCATCTCCGCTAAAACTGTAGTTTATTTTCGAGAATGGTACCAATCCTATTGTGACACCTATCTTTTTATATAAACGGAACTGCATTGCAATATAGTCAAGGCTTGAGTTTTTTGCATTCATTTTGACATCGCCGCTGTTGAAGTTCGCATTTTGAAAGCTTATTCCGGCATCGAATAAGAATGTAATGGAATCAACTGCGGAATACGATGCGGGGTTGCCAATATTAATCAGCTTGTTACGCAAGCCATACGAGATTCCTCCCATGCCCCGGTTGGCTGTAGTACTCTGGTCAGACAATAATCCGAACCCATAGCGTGTATAAGGGGAGTTTACTCCATTCTGCGCGGTCATGATTCCTGCTATTACAGTGAATAATAGCACAAAAAGTACTCTGCTGTAATTTATCATTGTATTCTGGTATTCTGTTTAATCCTTTCAGCACTGAAAAATTTATCTGCAAAGATGATATTTTTTAGATTTGTATCAAAAAGAAAATTCATCCCCTCCAGTTAAAAAAACCAAAAGGTACGGATATTTTTTAAAGCTTATTGGCTGCCTGACAAATTGATATCTATTGCAGCCGGATAGATTCTTTTCGGATCAAAGAATGTCGCGCAGCTGTTTACCATGTTTTTAAGGTTAGCCTTGATTTTTCCTTTGAAAAACTTTTTCCCGTTCACGGTAATAGTAATGGCTTTATCCAAATCAACCAGTTCGTCACAAAGATAGAGCGTTATCTTTCCTTTTTCAGCAGGCTTGTGCTTTTTAGCAAATTTCAGTTCTATGCCCCATTGTGGATCGGTCTGTATGGTGTGGTATGTTACTTCATTGATTTTTAAATCTATATGGTTTCTTTCAATATTCATTTCATAATAAGTACGCGTTGTGTTGCCGGCATTTGAACGCTCCTGCACATAAATATTATAGAAGCCGTTTCTGTAAAGTCCGTCCATTTCAAAGTTTTCCCAGCAAAAATGTTTGGGATATGGATTACGTGTGTATTGTCTCATCCAGGGAGTTGTCGGCTGGTAATCAATATTGTGGCCACGGTTAGGGATAAGTTCGATTTTATGGACGTATTGTTGTGGAGATGTTTGTTGTAAACTGTCAAAAGCCTGTTTGGCATATGCTGTAAGCATGTTTCTGTAAAAACCGGAATCTTTTGCTCCGGTTCGCAATGAGAAGGCAATATTGCCGCAATTTTCTATAGGAGCGTTTTTCAAAGGCTCTCCTCCGGCCATAGGTCCTGCGGCAGCCCAATAGTCTGCATAGAAAGATGCCAGTCTTTGGCTTCCATATCCGCCTTCTGATATTCCGAATATGTATAGTCTGTCAGGATTGATATTGCTTGTAATCAAGACTTGACGTAACAGCCGTTCCCATGCGAACTGCTTGGATTTCTGCCACCATCTGTAATATTTTCCCATATTGGGAATTTGTGGAATGAAATATACTGACGGAGAATCGTCAAATTGCTGGCAGATAGCCAATCCAGTTTCCCATTCTGCGTCTTTAGGGCCTGAGCCATGCAGATATAAAAACAAAGGATATCCCTCTTCTGGTTTTGGATCTCCTTTTGTACCCCAATAGAACGGCATGATGGCATGCGGTTCCAAATTGTTTGGAAGTGTCCATCTTGATGCCTTGGCATCTGATAGCTTTCCCATGACGGGGAGCTTTTCTTCGTCAGAATCTTTATTGGCTTCTTTCCATAGTTCCCATATGGCGGAACGGACATTTTCAATGTCTTTATTTTTGATATGCCTGTTTATGTTAAAAGAATTAGTCTGTTTGTTCAGATAACCGTCAAAGAATGATTTTATGGCGTTTTCATTTTGTACGCTTAAATGATATTCTTTTACTTTGGGGGTAGAGGCCGAAGTTGCGGTTTGACTGCTCATGCAGTATATGGTGGCGAATAACAGATTGAAAAATACAGTTTTTTTCATGACTTGAATTTTTTGTGATTTCAAAAGTACTTTTAATTGCATTCGGCACCAAACTTTTGCTCTTCTATATTGGTTTTCTGCAAGGAATTTCCGATGCGGCAGGAGATATATATGGCTGAGAAGGAGAAGCACGGCGCCGTGACAGGCCGGAGCGGATGGGCTGCGGAAAATAAGGGCTGTTCTTGTAGACACTGTTGCAGGGAAATGAGACACGTGACACGCCTGTTCCCGCATCGGGTGTCCTGAACCGCATTGTAAGGAAAGGAATGCCGTTTCCGCCGTCCGTTTTCATCGGGAAGGCGCCGCATGAAGACTGTACGGGCATCCGTCTCGCCGGCCAGCCTCCCTTGCGGTGTCTGTCTTAGCCGATGGATACCGGTTTACAAAACCTCCGGGGCCTGCAGGACGCGGAAAATGTCTTGTGAAATGGTTCAGGCCTTTAAGTTCCACCTGATTGTCAGCGAAGGGAAGAAATTCCGGACTTTATGTCTGTTCTGGAGACGCAGATGACCGTGAGCCGATATATCAAGAAACAACAAGCTCAAAATGGATAATTCCAGTAAAGGCTTAAAAAGAATAATCAAAATAATCCGGATTTACTGGATATTGAAATTTTTAATATCTTTGCGGCTGCCGTAAGATACGGCGCTTGATAAAAATTATTTGTTAACCGAAAGGAATAAGACATGAAAAAGAAAAAGAATCAGAAGAGTGTGCGCTTTCTGACAAGTGGAGGAGGGCGCAGTATCCTTGTCGGGGGATTGTGGGCGGCAGTGCTGTCCTCTGCTTGTCCGATGATGGCAGGATCTCCTCTGGCGGGGGGGGGTAAATTCAGCGGGTGTCCGGATTGTTGACCGGGAGAGGGTCGTATCCGGCACGGTAATTGACGAATCCGGCGGGCCGTTAATCGGAGTCTCTGTTCAGGTGCGTGGATCCGCTACGGGAACCGTTACCGATTTCAATGGCAGGTTTTCTCTCAGTGTTCCTGAAGATGCCACGCTTGTGTTTTCCTACATTGGCTATCAGACGCAAGAAATCAGGGTTACGAGTCAAGAGACGCTGTCGGTTGTGTTGAGAGAAGACAACCAAGTGCTCGATGAGGTGGTTGTCGTGGGCTATGG
>CAYUIJ010000002.1:0-17225 GCA_964444735.1 uncultured Bacteroides sp.
GTCTGGCAGGCATGGCGGGATGCGTGTCCGGCTTCGGGAACAGGTATGCCGTGGGCTGGCAGCCCGTGCCGCAGGGCTTGACAGGGCAAAGCCTGCACGGTGTTGACAGGCCCGGTATGCGATGCGCTCCGTCATACCCGGACGGTCCTCCAGCCGCCTTGCAAGGCAGGCCGTGTGCCCGGATACCATGAAAATGAAGATTTATCAGGTTAAACTATGTTAAAACGGGGGGGGTAATAATAAAACGCTAATTTTACAAAATAAAATGCCTTGGGCAGACGGATAAAGGGTTCTGCTGTCTTTCCGAGGGCAACATAAAAGGATGGATAGCGATATGCGAAGCGTTGAATTTTTTTAGGGAATAAAAAAACGATAAAATCAAGCGATTATGAAAAAGAATACCGTTTTATGGAGGTTGCCTTGTTTTGGGAAAGGATATTATAAAATGTCTGACTATGGAACTGACGGAAAGTTGCAACAAGTTGTTTAAAAAAGTGATAAATATTGATACCGTTGAAACATAATGAATATTATGATGATGAACGGTTGAAGTCTATAATTTACCACGGAAAAATGATGACGATGAATGACATAATGAAAATATGACGGATTCAGGAGGCATTATATTTAGATCAGGTTTGGGATTGCTTGATTGATTTTTTATATATTTCACTTATTTTTAATTTTTATATTTATGGCTATTGTAACATGTAAAAATTGCGGGAATCCTGTATCAGACCAAGCTGATACATGCCCGAAGTGTGGGAGCAAAGTTATGGGTTTTGTCCCGGTGCAAAAACGTCCTGAGAATTATTTGGTTTGGGGCGTTTTAGCTACAGTATTGTGCTGTTTACCCTTTGGAATCGTGAGTATTGTCAAAGCAAACAGTGTAAACAAATTATTTGATGCGGGGGATTACATCGGAGCGGAAAGAGCTTCACAAAGTGCCAAAACGTGGGCCATTGTAGCTGCCGTTTGCGGAATAATAGTGTGGATTGTGTATTTGATTCTCTTATTTGTCGGAGCGATAAGTGCAAGTGCATTAAGTGAATATTAAAGCAATAAAAACTGTTATAGTCATTAGTATTGGCTGTGTCTGTATCGCAGGGGTAATTTGGTTGTATTTTCATAATCCGGAATACAGCCAGATTGCTCCTAAATGCTTGTTTTTTAAATATACCGGTCTGAAATGTCCTGGATGTGGAGTTCAACGGGCAATTTATTGTACATTACATGGGGAATTTAGGAAAGCGCTACAATATAATTTTCTGTTATACCCTACATTATTTTATATTCTGATTTATCTGTCAAGTATTTTATGTCATTGGGTAAGACTGTATAATAAACTTACTTCTCGGTATATGATTTATTGTTTCATGATATGTATCATTACTTATTGTGTTCTAAGAAATACATTTAATTATTTTTAACTCATAATTGCCTGAGTTAAAATAAGATATATTCAGGATGGGCGGTATTCCGGCGCATGCGGCAAATGACATATTGCGGCAAGGGGCATGGCATCTGCTTTGGCGGCTGTGCCGGGACAGCATCATGAATAAAGCGTTGAGCCGGGAGAAAGCCGTTTCCGGTACGTTTCCGGAACTTTCTGCAAGCCCGCGGCGGCCCTTTCTATTCTTTCCGGCGGCTGGTACGGGACTTCAGGCCTGACATGTTCCGTACCCGGAAAGGCACTGCACACGCACCGGTATTTAGGCATCCTTTGCCCCGTGCGCAAGGCAGGTGTGATACTCCGCTTTGCAATGTCCGGATAAGACGCATGTCATGGGCATTTGCAGCTGCCATGTTCACAAGATCGGGCAGTCCGCCTGTCCATCCGGACTGCATGGATCCTGTACTCATAACAAATCACGCTGTAATTTGTTAATTATGTCCGCATGACGTGCAAAATCTACTGGCTTGAGTATAGTGTCCTTGTAAACTATGAGGTCAATATCAATATGAATTGTTTCATTTTCCTTGTCGTTCGGGAGATGCCCGCAAAATCGTTCCATGATTTTTAAACTGGTTTTTACCTCATTGACATCTTGTTCAGTGTCAAACCGTGCAATCTGATTCAAAAAAGAAGCATGGCTGCGCTTCATTCCGACAGGAATTGTTTTTATGATGTCAGAGAATATAATGGAAGGATAGGCACGTACCAGAAGCCCGTGTGCCTTTTGAAGGTTCTGTTCTGCCTGAATGTTCGAACCCAAGCCGATTATACATGTGACTTTTTCCATAATGAAAGGCGAATTAAATGTATTAATAATAAAGAACAAAGAAAGTTTTTATATTTTTGTGAGTAAAGTCTTACGAAAATTGTTTTTATAAAGTCTGTTATGAAGTATATTGGAATAATCCCGGCCAGATATGCGTCAACCCGTTTTCCGGGTAAGCCTTTGGAGTTGTTGGGCGGCAAGCCTATGATTCAGCGTGTATATGAGCAAGTGGCAGGTATTCTTGACGAAGCCTGTGTCGCAACGGATGACGAGCGCATTGAATCTGTTGTGAAATCTTTTGGAGGAAAGGCAGTAATGACATCAGCCCGTCACAAAAACGGAACAGACAGGTGTTATGAGGCATATACGAAAGTGGGGAAGGGTTATGATGTTGTTGTAAATATTCAGGGAGATGAGCCGTTTATACAACCAGAGCAGTTATATGCGGTGAAAGCCTGTTTTGATGATAAAAAGACACAGATTGCAACTTTGGTCAGGCCGTTTGTCCCCTCGGATGGAATTGACGCGCTTTTCAATCCTAATTCTCCGAAAGTAGTTGTTGATAAGAATATGCATGCGCTCTATTTCAGCCGTTCTGTAATTCCGTATTTGCGTAATTGTCCTCGTGAAGAGTGGCTGTCACGGCATGTTTATTATAAACATATCGGGCTGTATGCATACCGTGCGGAAATTCTGAAAGAGATAACTGTCTTGCCCCAATCTGAGCTGGAACTGACGGAATCATTGGAACAATTGCGCTGGTTGGAAAACGGATACACAATAAAGGTGGGGATAAGCCGGGTAGATACAATTGGAATAGATACTCCCGAAGATTTGGTGAAAGCGGAAGAATTCCTTAAGAAACATGTTGGATAGAACGAAACAACCGCATATCGGGCCTATGAGGCCTTTTGAGATACAGCGTCCGTCAGAGCGCAGAATGCCTAATGGAATCCCTGTGCATGTCATTAATTCCGGCAATGCCGAAGTTGTCAGGCTTGATATCATGATGCGTGGCGGACAATGGGAACAGGATAGGCCGTTACAGGCCGCTTTTACGTGCCGGATGCTTCGTGAGGGAACGGCCCGTTATTCTTCGGCCGAAATAGCAGAGAAATTAGACTATTATGGAGCATGGCTTGACGAGTCGTCATCAATGAATTATTCTTTCATTACATTGTATTCGCTGAACAAATATTTTGCATCAACCTTGCCCATAGTAGCTTCCATGTTAAAGGAACCTATGTTTCCGGAAAAAGAATTGTCGGTGGTAATGGAAGCCAATAAGCAACAATATCTCGTAAACAGGGAAAAGGTGGAGGTGATCGCCCGTAAAAAGTTGAATGTCAATCTTTTTGGTGAGTCGCATCCTTGTGCGCGTTATGCCGTTCTTGAAGATTATGATAAATTGACTCCGGAGATTCTGCATGACATGCATCATCGGTTTTATCATTCAGGAAATTGCAGTTGTTATCTTTCCGGATGTGTAACAGAAGAGATGCTTTTTTTGTTGGAAAAAGAATTGGGGCAGTCCGTATGGGGAGTACGGCAAAAAACTCCCGAACTGGCAGATATAGGTCCGTGTGGAAAAAGAGACAGACGGGTTTTTATAGAGCGTGCGGATGCCATTCAAAGCGCTCTCAGACTGGGATGTCTTACTCTTGATGACAAACATCCGGATTCTATGAAGCTAAAATTGCTGATAATGCTTTTTGGAGGATATTTCGGAAGCCGTTTGATGAAGAATATACGTGAAGAGAAAGGATATACATATGGCATTAGTGCCGGACTTGTGCCATATCCGTTTAGAAATATGCTTGTTATAAGCGCACAGGCAGCCAATGAATATGCAGATCCTGTTATTGAGGAAGTTTATCGTGAGATAGATCGCTTACATAACGAAAAAGTACCGCAGTCTGAACTGTCGATGGTGAAAAATTATACAATCGGTGATTTGTGCCGTACTTATGAGAGCCCTTTCTCACTGGCCGATGCATATATTTATCTGAATACATACGGATTGAATGATGATTATTTCCTTCGTATGCAACAGGAGGTATTGGAAACCACACCGGAAGATATCATGGATTTGGCGCGTAGATATTTACGTGAAGATGAGTTGACAGAAGTTATAGCAGGTAAAAAAATGTAATACCTTATATCTTCTGCTTGTAAAAATAAAAGAAAACTTAACAAAAATCCTTTTATATGGCATTTTCCGCTAATTTTAAGGTAATATTATTGATAATAAACAGACAAATACTCATGAAAAAAAAATATATGATATGTGCGTTCTTTCTGTTAACGATACCCCCCACGGTAAATGCGCAGATTAAAATAGGCAACTATACGTTTAAAGACGAAGGGGAATATTCCGGTGAGATGAAAAGCCGCAAGCCTGACGGAAAGGGTAAGACTGTATACAAGAACGGTGACATATATGAAGGCGAATATGTAAAAGGCTTGCGTGAGGGATATGGCATATACACCAAGAAAGACGGAGAGCGCTATGAAGGGAATTGGTATCAGAATGTACGCCATGGAAAAGGCATCAAATATTTTGGCAATAACAATCGTTATGAAGGGCTATGGTTTGCTGACAGACAGCATGGCCAGGGGATAATGTATTATTATAATGGAGATGTGTATGAAGGTAATTGGGCGGACGACAAGCGTGAGGGGAATGGAAAATACACATGGGCTAATGGGGCTTTTTATTCCGGCGAATGGAAAAATGACAAGAAAAACGGCAACGGGACATTAGATTGGAACGACGGGTCACGATATGTCGGCGAATGGAGGAATGACATGCGTAGCGGAAAGGGTAAATACAGTTATGCAAATGGTGACGAATATATTGGTGAGTGGAATAATAACGAGCAGCATGGAAAAGGAACTTATCTTTATGAGAACAAAGACAGGTATGAAGGGGATTTTTTTCATGGAAAGCGTACAGGAAAAGGTGTTTATACACATACTAACGGCGATATGTATGTAGGTGAGTTTGTGGATGGGGAACAGACAGGAAGAGGCAGGTTTACATGGGCTAACGGATCAGTTTATGACGGGCAGTGGAAACATAACAAACGTGAGGGACGAGGTACGTATACTTGGGTTAATGGGGATATGTATGAGGGAGAATGGAAAGACAACCTTGCCGACGGCTTTGGCGAGCTGACAAATTCTGACGGAACTGTATATAAAGGACAATTCTCAAAAGGAAAGAAAAACGGACAAGGCGTATTGGTAGGAAAAGACGGATCGCGTTTTGAAGGCTTTTTCAAGCAAGACATAAAAGACGGGCCTTTTATAGAGAAAGACAGCGAGGGAAATGTGACGCGCCGCGGAGTGTATAAGTACGGACGATTGGAGACAACTTCGAAATAATTTTTCATAATGCAGAGTCTGAATCTTGAGAAAATAACGGAACAGGCGCGCTCGCTGGCCATTGATACCGGCGCATTCTTGCGCAATGAGCGGAGAACTTTTGACAGGGGATGCGTGGAAGAAAAAGGATCGCATGACTATGTCTCGTATGTTGACAAAGAATCGGAAAAGCGTATCGTAGAACGCTTGCATGAGATATTGCCGGAAGCGGGTTTTATTGCAGAAGAGGGTAGTGGAGGCCTGACTACGGAAGAATATTGCTGGGTGGTTGATCCGTTGGATGGGACCACGAATTTTATACATGAAAACGCTCCTTATTGTGTCAGTATAGCATTACGTAACCGTGAGGAATTGCTGATAGGAGTAGTGTATGAAGTGTGTCGCGATGAGTGCTTTTGGACATGGAAAGGGAATAAAGCCTATATGAATGGAAAAGAAATACATGTTTCTGCTGTTGAAAATATGGATGCGGCATTTATTCAGTTAGGATTTCCGTATAAGGCCGATCGTTTCCGGGCTTTTGTGTCTCATGTCATTTCACATTTATATGGAAATGTAGGCGGATTGAGAGTTCAGGGTTCTGCCGCTGCCGAATTATGTTATATTGCCGCAGGACGTTTTGAGGCCCGCATAGAAAGCTTGTTAGGGCCCTGGGATGTAGCCGCCGGAGCTTTGATTTTAATGCAGGCTGGTGGCAGGGTGACCGATTTTTCAGGAGGCGGTGATTTTTATTCTGGCAAAGAAGTATTGGCGACAAACGGAAAAATCCATGACAGCCTGCTTAATATTGTAAAAAAATATATATATTTGTGCAATTAATGAATTTACTAATCTAAAATATAAATACTATGATTATTGATACGCTTGACAATCTGGAAAAATATGCGTCACTGAACCCTTTGTTTGCAAAAGCGGTTGAATTTTTGAAAAATACGGATTTGAAAGTCCATCCGGAAGGCAAGATTGAATTGGACGGGAAAAATCTGGTTGTGAACTTCTCTGTCGCTAAAGGCAAGACTAAAGAACAGGCTCGGTTGGAGACTCATAAAAAATTCATAGACATCCAAATACCGTTGTCTTGTACGGAGATTATGGGGTATACGCCGGCGTGCAATCTTCCCGAAGGAGAGTATAATGCAGAAAAGGATATGACAAAATTCACTCTGCCTGCGGAATCGTATGTTGTCGTAAATCCTGGTATGTTTGCTGTGTTTTTTCCGCAAGACGGGCATGCTCCTTGTATTTCCGATAAAGAAAACATTCAGAAAGTTATTGTGAAAGTGCTTGCTTAAAAATTCCAGCTATGGAGCTGAAACTTGGATTAGTCAAGAATGATCCTTGGTTAGGGCCGTTTGAAAATGCCATTAACGGCCGTCATCAACATGCGATTGAAAAAATGAGGCAACTGACCGGTAATGGAAAAAGGACATTGTCTGACTTTGCATCGGGTTATCTTTATTTTGGACTGCATCATACTGATACCGGCTGGGTGTTTAGAGAATGGGCCCCGAATGCTGTAGAAATATATTTGATTGGCAATTTCAACAATTGGGAAGAAAAATCTGAATTCAAGCTGAAACCGGCAGGAAAAACCGGAAACTGGGAAATCAAGCTGGATCATGGCTTATTAAGGCATGGTGACCTTTATAAACTGAAGGTTTATTGGAATGGCGGATGTGGAGAAAGAATTCCTGCATGGGCTACCAGAGTGGTTCAGGATGAGCAGACAAAGATTTTCAATGCGCAGGTATGGGAGCCGTCAGAACCCTATAGGTTCAAGAAACGTGTATTTAAGCCTTGTACATCTCCGCTTTTAATATATGAATGCCATATTGGCATGGCACAGGAAGAAGAAAAGGTAGGTACTTACAATGAGTTTCGTGAGAAAGTTCTTCCACGCATAATACAAGACGGATATAACTGCATTCAGATAATGGCTGTTCAGGAGCATCCTTATTATGGCAGTTTTGGCTATCATGTTTCCAGTTTCTTTGCGGCATCATCCAGATTCGGTACGCCTGAAGAGCTGAAACGGCTGATTGATGAGGCGCATCAGAAAGGGATTGCGGTAATTATGGATATTGTGCATTCTCATGCTGTAAAAAATGAAGTCGAGGGCTTGGGTAACTTTGCCGGCGATCCTAACCAGTATTTTTACGCGGGTGAGAGGCGTGAGCATCCGGCATGGGATTCGCTTTGCTTTGATTATGGGAAAAATGAGGTGTTGCATTTTCTGCTTTCCAATTGCAAATTCTGGCTGGAAGAGTACAAGTTTGACGGTTTCCGCTTTGATGGCGTAACGTCCATGCTTTATTACAGTCATGGGTTGGGAGAGGCCTTTTGCAATTATAATGATTATTTCAATGGTCATCAGGATGATAACGCGATATGTTATCTGACTTTAGCCAATATGCTGATACATGAGGTTAATTCAAAGGCCGTCACGATAGCGGAAGAGGTTTCTGGCATGCCCGGACTGGCCCTCCCTGTCAATGACGGAGGATATGGGTTTGATTATCGCATGGCCATGAATATTCCGGATTACTGGATAAGGATAATCAAGGAAAAAGTTGACGAAGAATGGAAACCCTCGGACATGTTCTGGGAAGTGACCAACAGACGCCGTGATGAGAAAACCATATCGTATGCGGAAAGCCATGATCAGGCGCTGGTAGGAGATAAGACCATCATTTTCCGCTTGATTGACGCTGACATGTACTGGCATTTCAAGAAAGGGGATGAGAATGAGCGCGTGCATAGAGGCATAGCCTTGCATAAAATGATACGTTTGCTGACGGCTTCAACTCTGAATGGAGGATACCTGAACTTTATGGGAAATGAATTTGGACATCCGGAATGGATTGATTTTCCGCGTGAAGGAAACGGGTGGAGCTATAAATATGCGCGCAGGCAATGGGGGCTTGTAGACAATAAGGATTTATGCTACCGTTATCTGGGTGATTTTGACAAGGCTATGATAGCTGTGATAAAGGAAGTGAGGGGCATACAAAAGACCGATGTCGCAGAGGTCTGGCATGACGACGGAGACCAGGTGCTTGCATACATGCGCC
Source organism: uncultured Bacteroides sp. (assembly GCA_964444735.1). Classification (GTDB taxonomy): domain Bacteria; phylum Bacteroidota; class Bacteroidia; order Bacteroidales; family Bacteroidaceae; genus Phocaeicola_A. The sequence continues at coordinate 8,681 of CAYUIJ010000002.1, forward strand.
GTGATTATGTTTTTGTCTTTAACTTTAATCCCACGCGTTCTTTTACCGATTACGGGTTCTTGGTGCCTGGTGGCGGGTATGAAACGGTTCTGAATACGGATGCCGTGAGGTATGGAGGAAACGGACTGGCTGATGACGCAGTGCGCCATTTCACGAATTTCGATTCTCTATACGCAAAGGATAAAAAAGGCTGGCTAAAACTTTATATTCCCGCACGTTCGGCTGTAGTGCTTCGAAAAATTAAAGAATGACATATATCAAAGGATATATGGGGCGTAAGACAGACCGGCTTTTCAAGGGCGTTGCCGTTAGGGAACACGCCCTTGTCTTTTGTCACTTCCCGTACATGGCGATAACAGCCCGGCAAGTATGGGTGGCACATATCATGCGGCGTATGTCCGGTGCGGACTGGAAGTACGCGGCAAGCCTTTCCCGGTCCTGCCGTGGCCTGACGGCAACCGGATATTTCCCGCCTCATTTTTCATCCGGATTAAGAAGATCTTCCTGTTCGGAATAATTATATGCGTATCCCCGCTAAAAATCTGCCGGGCCGTGTTTTTTAGCAAAAACAATACAAATTGTATCTGGCATAACCGGCTTCCAAACCGACAGTACACAAATTTTAATCGGAGTGGCTTCTCGTATATGTAACCATAAACTCCTTGCATTTACGTTTACTTGGACAAGCCGCGGCGACTGAATACGGACTATATTTTTCGTAAATGTCTAACCCTCTTCCTAATGATATCACCCAACCGTTATCGGTTTTTATACAACGGTCATGAAAATCCCGGAATTTGTAATCAAACTCAATCCCATATCCTGCCATATCATCCTTTATATCATCCAGTCTGTCTATTAGTTCAGGAATCTTTTCTTCTTCCTCATTAGTTATTAAATGGACCTTGAGGTCATCTGCATCACGAGTATCAATCAGCATTGTCATAAATTCCGTCAGATTTCTCACTTGCCAGTTTGTACGGATAAACGGATCTTCTATTGTAATTTCCGTCGCGTCTTTCAGATAATCGGCAAAAAGCGATTGATAAGTAACTCCGGTCTGCCCCATACGGAAAGTCAGATTCTTTTCTTGTAATGATATCATGCGTGGGCGCGACTCTTGTTTTTCTGCACTATTCTTTTGTGAATCAACAGGTTCTTCAATTTGAGGATGTGACAGATCAGGCAGGGGCGTGACAGAATTGTTTATATTTTCTAATGTTTCTACACGGACTTCCGTTCCATCCTTTTCACGTATATAAATAAAGCGGGCGGGTTCTGCCTTGAATGTCTCGTCTATAATATAGAGTTGATCTTTTACACGCTTACGGCTTTCAGCGGCAAAGTCCGCCAGTTCGTAGGCCTCTTCGTCTGTCATTCTTCCATTAGGATAAATAAGTTTTACCATACCGGAAAATGTCTTGCGGATAGCCGAATGATCACGTTCAGACAGAGAAGTGTCAAACCTTGCATATTCTTTCAACAAAGCCGTAAGGTCGTTATTGCGTAATTCATGTAAAATAGCCGCGATATAGTCTGTTATCAATCCGTATCCTTTTGAGAAACTGTCTTTCTTCAGCATCTTTATTTCCCATCCTGGATTATAAAGATGAATACGATCTAAAAACGCGCCTTTGATAAAAGAGGCGGGGATAGACTCAAACAAATGGCTGTTTTTAAGCATATAAGGCACGGTGTGTTTTGTATTTCCCACAAATACCATAGATGCCGACGCCTCATGTGTTCCTTTTCCCCGGTTAAATGATTTGTTGGCAAGATAGTTTTGCATGGTGTCAATCATGACCGCGTCTATTGAGCGGCCTTTTTGCTGTTCGAATTCGTCCCATGCCACTACATCCCAGTAACCCACCAGGCCAAGTATCTCCCTATTGCCGCTCATTTTCACAAAGAGCCGGGCACTGGTCACGTCACCACCGCTTACTAATACACCATAGGGAGACAGTTCCTGAAAAACGTGACTCTTGCCGGTTCCTTTAGGACCCAGTTCCATAAAATTGAAATTGTTCTCCGCATGCGGAAGCAACCGGGCTAATGTGATAAGTTTTTCTCTTCGATTAAACTTATCCGGATCCAGCCCTGCGGTATGCATCATAAAATCGAGCCATTCCTCCGTAGTGAAGAGCTGGCGCTGCTCTATATACTCCCGCACATCCACATTGGATATTTGTACAGGTTTAAGCGTCTGGATTTCCCAACGGACCCTTACGTCTTCTCCCGGTACGTAACCGATAGTGACAACGCACCAGACTCCGTTGCCGGACAGCAGCTTAGGATTAGAAGTCACATACCGCGTGCCTATAGGTATATTGGCCAGGCCCAAATTGGCAAAATGCGCATGATATTCATCTGACTTTTCGTTAAGTGTTACCGTCACCTTGTCTATTACACGATGCTTGCCTTTTTCGCGGATGGTTCCTTTGACAGCTTCGGCGTCGGCACGGTGTACGTAATTGTTTTGAATTACTTTCTTTACTTTTTCCAACCCTTCAGCAATGACTTCTTCGTCATTACTGGCACAATACTGTCCCAATAAATATTCCAGCACATAGGTAGGAACAGGCAAGCCTCCCTTCACCAGAAAGGCTAAATCCTTGCGTACGACTTTGCCTGTAAAGGCGTCCATTACTTTACCTTGTAAGTCCATCTTTATTCAAAATCAAAATCATTGGCAATCAATGTGTTGTTTGTTACGTTCTCCTTTATCAGAGGATTCAGGCCGTCGGTAACGTCATAGACCTTTAACTGAAGCACCTTGGCGTCAATTTGTCGGTTCAAGGTAAGATCAACCAGCACTTTACGGTTGTCTAACAGTGCGTCAGTATTGTCCAATACAAATTCCTTGACAGGTGTAACCGGACGGTCATTATGGTACAAAGCCACATTAATGACACGCGCTTTCATCTCCATGCTTACCGCGTCCTTTTGCAGCAGTCTGAATCGAAGACGTGATGCCTGTACGGAAAGGTTTCTGTCTGGCATGACAACGCCGACAGGAGTTTTGCTATCCTCTTTCTTCCCGTGACTTACAATAATTGGAATCAGCAGCTCTTGTAAAGACGCCCCGCCATGCGTAAAACGATAACTGCCGGAAGGAGCCTGCAGGCGGTTAGTACCTTCCGGAACGGCCACATATACGTTGCTTTCATCCATTCCGGATACATCTGACAGAGGGAATTTTACAATTCCAGGTACCTGATCGCCCGATTGTGTGAGATAGTACCTTGAGCTTTTTTCCAATGTCTTTTCTGTTACTTTATGCTTGTCTTTTTCTTCAAATTCCTGATCATTGAGCAAGAAGCCGTGATCCGAGGTAATATAGACCTCGGTGACATTGTAGGTCTCATGAATTTTATGCACTAACGTTCCTAACTCACGAACAGCTTCCCTGCAGCTGTTCACTACATCCTTTGCTGTTGCGGCATGGCTCCTGCTGTCAATGGTATTGTGCATGACATACACCAACGGGTGCTTGAATATCTCGCGGTTTTTGTCTCGTTCGTATGTGGCTACTGTCTCATAATCCACGCAGACGCCTCCCATGCGGTAACCATTTACGTGCTCTGTCCGTTTGGCCATCGTATCTAATATACGGTTGTCCACACCCATGTTTTGAGTGCCGTCCATTTCTGCATACAAACGAAGGGTGCGATGCGGGAGCAATGCCGGCTTACAGAATTTTGTCTCGGTAGGCAGCATGGCTATGCCCATATCCAAACGGGCGATATGCTTACGTGCGGCCAGTACGCCGATAAGTTCTTGCGCCACTTCATAACGAAGCGCGTCACTGATAATGACTACGACTTTCTTTTGTATGCCCTTAATCAAACTGTCATAAAAATGTTGCTGGCGAAGTCCGTGTAATGCTGTCATTCCTCCGGCCTCATTCACACAGCGTATCCATTCCAGGTTAATACGGTTGCAAAGCTTTCCGTATTGTATGTCCAGCTCACGCTTTACCTCTGCATAGTCTCATAAAGGGCATGTGACGGACTTATCTTGTAGAAACATTCAACAGACAGACGATATAGCTGGTCTGTCAGATAGTATTCATTGCCGTACTTTTCAAGATAGTCGTCCGGCCGGTTCAGGGTGATGGAACCCGATGCCAAGGCGCATTCGTAATAGCGGGCAACGCAGGCCGCATACTCCGCCGCTATGCCAATCTCACTGCCGGATCCCAGTCTTGTCATCAGTTCTCTTAAACGATCCGTCACTTTCCTGGGCTCTTCCATAACCGTTTTTTCCATTAAGGCGCGAAGGATTGGCAGGCACAGTCCGTCAGGTATGTAATAGTAATCGGCGTTTGTGCCATACCATTTTATGATATTGTCATCTTGAATGTCGGTTCCTAACTCGTTTATTGTTTCTGTCAAGGCTTTGGCAGTCTTAGGATTACTTAAAGCCAGCTCCAAGATGCGGTTCATCTGTTGCAAAGCGATAGAATCCGTGATACGACTGGCCTTGTAGTCATCGGCTGAAACAACGGCAAGATTCTGTACGATAGCATTGTACTTTAATATACCCACTAACTTTTTGACCTTCGTTTCCGTATTGTCGTCTGTCGTACATCCAAATATGCCAGTCAGTTTGTCATCCAAAGCCTTTTTTACCATCGGCGTGTTTCTCAACTTCACATAGAAGTCGGTCCGCTTGTTCCGTTCCGAGTCTCGCCCGTAAAATAAAATCTTCAATATGATATTGTCCCATTCCAATACACGGTCTTCCAATACACGGCCTTGCCCTGAATATACGGAAAGAATCGCCCTGACGGCAACGTCTGTCGAAATGCTTTTGTCGGCATAATAACTTTGCAAAAGTCTTGATATTCGGTCAGACTGCAGCAGTTGAATATTTTTTTTGACAAAAACCTCCATTGATGCAGGCAGGTCATACTGCTGCATAAAGGCCGCATAATCCTGATGATGATATTCCATATTAGCCGTCAGGACATCCAAAAGAGGAAAATTCTCTTGTAATGATTTTTTTTGTAACGGAGATTCCTGGTGAAAATAGAGAATCACCTTATCATCCGCCCATTCTGTATCGAGCTTGTACTTTGTAGTAAACCAGTCTCCTTTGAAGTCTGCATAGCGATACCCCTTCTTCCAAGACGTGCCGGCAAGTTCTAATGCAAGAAATTCGTCATTGAAGATGAAAAGAACCTTCAATTCGGGTTTCTTTTCAAAGTAATTATATATTTTTTCTATTGTTGTCATTTCTTTCTATACTTTTGATTGCTGGCATTAGGATTTTCCGCATTGGTCATTTCCAGATATCCGGCTTTCACCAATTCCGTTACATATTTTTCTCTGTTCTTGGAGTGCATGGAAACTCCTATACGGTCTAATATTTCTTTAGAGCTTCTAGGTACACTGCAAAAGCTCACTATATCTTTTTGTTTGTTACTCAATTTGGGACGAATAGCTTCTCCAGCCGTGTCTAAGTCGGGTGTCCGAGTGTCTAAGTCGGGTGTCCGAGTGCCGGAGTTTGTGTCTAAGTCTCCGTTTCTTATTATTGTAATTAGAAACTCATGAGTTCGTTCGTCATTCTTAAAATTCACTTGTAACCCATCTTCTAAGGCACGTTGTATACCAGTACCAGCACCTGTATATGGCAAAAGATAGATTGCATTATTGAAGAGAAAACTATTACGAGGCATAGAAGTTCCATTGGTTATATCCTCAACTTGTAAACCATTGGGCAATATACCTGGGCTATGTATCTCCACCCGATCATCGAAAATAAATATACGGATGGGAGCATTCCAATTCAACGAGCGATGAACCAGTGCATTGACTACAAACTCAACCAAACTGCCATATGGAATTTCAAGTCTGCCCAACGAATTGAATTCATTTTCCACCTGTATGTTTTTTAGATTACGAGTGAAGAATGACATGATGGTTTCAAACTGATGCAATAGGTTGCCTTCCATATCTGCATCATTTACTTTGTCCCTAAATTGTTTACCTCCAATATTATTTCCTACAAAACAGATACATTTGGCTGTCATTACCGGTAACCAACGCTGTGTGTATTTGCCAAACAATAACATGGCTGCTACGGTCAGGCTGCCATCAGGACGGATGAAACGTAGGTTGTGCATCAGTTTGTTTAAATTATGTCCTGTTGCAATGGCATTGGCCACTTCATTAAGGGAAGCCTCACGCAATGCGTCACCTGTCATACCTTTCTTCTCCAATGCGGTAGTAAAACGGTTTTGCAGAAACGCTTTAAGAGTATTTTCATCCAAGTCTTCCAAAGTTGCGTTTTTCACTGCTGCTTCATCCGGGGCAAAATTTCCACACTCGGACATCATCTCTGCAAGTTCGGCATTATCAAAAACTTTACGTTTATCAGCGCCATTCTTTATCCATACTATTCCTTTATTGTCATGATAGGGTTTATTATTCCCTTCTTTGATGGTTGCCACAACTACATTACCACCTTCAACACTTGCAGTGTCAATATTGAGTAAAATTCCAGGTACTACATTTTCTGAAGCAATATTGCTAAGCATATTGGTCGTTTCTTGTACCTCTGCATACGATAAAGGATTAAATTCTCCAGTCTTATCATTGATGCCAATTACCAGCCGGCCTCCACGATAATTGCTCATAGCAACCAGTTCACAACCGATATCGTACTTATCTAAGATACGTTCCTTAAACTGTACTTTGCTTACTTCACCGAGCTTTCTTAATTCTAATATATCTTCTGTTGTCATCATGTTCAGTTCATTTTAATAATTGCATTTAATGAGATAAGTCTTCCAAACATACTTGATTCTATTATTGTTTGTCATTTCAACTTAACCAACACATCCCCCAGCTTCGCATAGTTCGCCGCCACGCCGTCGTCAAGGTCGAAGCCGATTTGCCGGTCGGCAACAACGTGGAGGCGGTCGTGGTATTCACGGCATTCCTCTGTCTGTTTTCCTAAGGCGTCCGTTTCCCTGCGTTCGCGTGCTGACAGGCTGGCTGCATCGGCCTGCATTTCCGCTTGCCTTGTCACGAGCCACTCGATGTGGGGGAGCAGGTATCGGGTACGCACCTTTTCGGCGGTATAGGCGTCCATGCGGTGCATATATACAAGGCACTGGAACGCGCCTTTTTTCGAACTGAACAACCAATAGACAGGGCGGTTCTGATACATCCTCTTGTGGTCTTTCCAGAAGTCTTTCAGGAAATAGTCCTCAATCCGCTTGCCCAAGGCTTTCTCCACAAAGTTGAGGTTCTCCGTCAGGGTCTCCCTGCCGAAGGCGACGTCCAGCCACGCCTTGAAGCGGAGGGTGATGTGGTCGGTCAGTTCGTTGTTGACCGACATAAGGGGGATGATGCCGTCATCATCGATGGCGAAACGGCTATGGGGCACAAGGGCTTCGTATCCGGCCTGCCCGTCACCCTGGTTGGCAAGGATGAGACCCTCGCGGTCGATGCTGTAACGCCCCGTCATGCAGCCTACGGCATAGCTGACAAGTTGTTTGATTATCACATCATCATGCCAGACGAGCCGTCCGTTTTCTATCGTTATCTCGCCCTGCTGCAGGATGGTGACCTCATTCAAGGGCACATCGGGCGTAAGCTCGTCTTGCAGGCCGTAGATATCGATGAACCGGCGGTTGAGTTCTTCCTCGTTGGCGTGGAGCCGCATGAAGAGGGCCTCCCATTTCTGTTTGTACTGCTCCACGCGTTCCTCTATGCTTCCCGCATCGAAGCCGAGCAGTTCGTTGCGCCGGAAGTCCCACGAGGTCTCGTGCGCGTCCCAGTCTTGCTTCGAGATGGAGATGTTTTCTTGGACGAGGGAGGTGATAGTAGTGCTTCCGAATATATTATCGTTAATAGGAATTCTTGCTATGTCTCCATTGGTAAAACTCATTGTAGGATTGAACAATTTGAGGTAATCTAAAGCTACACATGAACAAAGGAGACCAATTAAAGATAATAACTTAGAGCTGTCTTCAACGAATGCCGACCTGCTTGTGTCATCGTAAATAAAACCAATTGGCTTGTATTTTACTGCAAGATTTGACGAACTAATTTTGTTCCATGTAAGTCCTTCCTTAAAATAATATTGCGTGTTCTGAGGACGGGAAGCAACTTTTCCCATTGCATTTCTAAACGAACGCAGTTTTTCGCCATTATTTTCCCAATTAACAACAATCTCCGTTGTTGCCGACCACTTCCTCAAAGTACCACCACTATTGCAAGGAAACCATTTATGTTTCCCATCTCTGGTTCTTTCCACGGACTTATAACCGAACCCAATTTTATTAATAGATACTTCATGCCAATATTTTTGGAAAATGTTGTTATCTCCCGTTGCCAAACCTGCACGAGGGTTGGCAACGGATGCCATATTAGGATAACGGAAAGATTCTAAAAAAGCAGAGCCTTGCCAATATCCAATGGGGCATCCGGGAATCTTCTTGAAAGAATCCTGCCTGATGTCGGGGTAGTAAATCTTCGGGGTATGTTCGGCAAGGGCTTCGAGGAAGATGCGCTCCTTGTCGCCGCAGTCCTTT
>CAYUIJ010000002.1:17296-19607 GCA_964444735.1 uncultured Bacteroides sp.
ATAATTGTCAAGCAATGTCTTGCGAAGATTTTCAAACGAGGAGAGGAACATCCATGAGTGCATGTTTATCATACCGTACTTTCCATTGTCAGAGAGCAGCGAAACAGCAATATCCATAAATACGGAGAACAGGTCGGCTTTGCTTTCCGGATAGTTCTCTTTCACGTATCGGCCCAGCACGTCATTCATGTTGCCGCTTCCCATGTAGGGAGGATTCATCACCACTGCCGCATACTTGTCCGTCAAAGCCAGAATCATATCCATATATGGCAATAGCATACGTATAGGTTCTGGCACAAATTCCAGTGCCTTATATTCCTCCATACGCATACGTATGGCATTGCGGGTACTTTCAGAAATGTTAAATTTCATAACCGAGCCAAGCGTGTCGGCATGATGCATCAGCTTGATGGCGTCTGTAATTTCTTGTACCATATTTTGATTACCGCCAAGAAGGAAGCGGGGGAGTGTGTCACACAGATTTTCTGTGTGCGGATAAGGCTGAGGCATATCCAGCACTCTCGGCATGCAGCGCCCGTCTGCAAAACTTTTATCCTTCTGGCAAGCCTTCATCAATAAAGCAAAGGCGGCAAGCTGCTTGGCACGGGTGTCAATATCAATACCTGTAAGGTTGTGACGGAAAATATTCTCAACTGCCTGACGGCGGTTGTATCCCTCTTCAATGTAAATCCGATAGAGCAGGTCGAAGCACTCGTTGAGGATATGCCCGGAGCCGCAGGCGAGGTCTGCCACTTTCAGGTCGCAGATGTCGTCAAGCCGACAGATGCCGTCGGCAGGAGCCGGCCCGGCAGGCTCCACTAAGTACTCCATTCCCTCCTTAATATCCGAATACGGATTGTTGTCGAGCCAGATGCGCCCCACCGTGTTTTGCACCATGTACCTCACTATCCAGTTGGGGGTGAAGATCTGTGTGGCGGCGGGAATCTCGTCCGCCTCAAGCTTCCCTTTCTTGGCAAACACCTCGTCTTTGCGCTCGGAGATGTAGAACTGGTAGAGCCAGCCGATGAGTTCGGGCGAACGGTAGTCTTCCGCAGTTATGTATTCATCGGCATTCAGGCGGTCAATGAAGCCTTCGCTTTTCAAAATGTTGCTTGGAAGCAATAATTCCGTATAATCGGAAATACTACCGAAGCACTTCCGGATAACGGGATTACTGTGGCAATAGGCTACGATAAGCAGGGCGAACTGTTCGTCCGTCAGGGCATCGTTCCGAAGGAGGACTTCCAGCTTCCGGCGGCCTGCCTCGTCCATCTGCGGCAACCGTCCCTGCCGGGCTTCTGCCACGATGACCGGGATGCGCGCCTCCCCGCTCTCATATTCCAGCACGGCGGGAATCAGTCCGTTCTTCACCATGATGCGGATTGCCGTCAGACGGTTGAACCATGTATAGGCGGCCTCCTCCGCGACTTCTCGAAACGAATGCCCCTGCACCCTGTCATAGAGCGACATCCATTTGTGATAGAAATCCTCCGTCTGCACCTCTCCCATGAACACGGCGCCGCCGCCCATCAGTTCCGGCTTTTCAGCCACTGTACCGTCTGGATAGAATCCCAATGCGGTGAGACGTCGCCTTACACCGCTCATCAATATGCCGCGTGCCTCGCAGGCGAAGCGTTTGAGTCTGTTTGTATCCATATAGTATCTACCAAGCAGTGTTGATATATTTTTGTATATATTGTATCCGTAACTCTATAAAATCAGGAAAGACGTCTGAATGTAGCCATTTCTCAATCATTGCCATCCACTCTTCTTTTGTCTTTTTACCAAGAACAGACAACAATGCGTCAAGACATTTTTTTACGGGTGTCAACCAGTGAATGGTGATAACAACACACATCATGCTGTCCGGCCACTAAGATGCGTCTCAACTCACTTGTCCTGTTAAAGCCCTTGCAGAGATAAGGCTGATTCTCATACTTGTCATAACCAAGATACAATGAACCAATCAAAATGCGGAATGCTTCGAGCAACGAACTCTTGCCTGTGCCATTGTTACCCATGAGGACATTAAGCCTAGGGTGTAACCCAAAACTTACATCTTCAAAGCATTTGAAGTTGTGTATATCAATTTTATTCAGTTTCATATTATGATTCTATTTTTATGCAAACTATAAAATTACGATTTCCTTATTACCATCAATATGTGGCATAATCTGCTGCTTCAAAGTCTGGAGATATGCGTCAACATCTGCCTCTGTTTTCATTGGTGAATGTTTGCCGGTTTTAAGACGAAGCCTGGTAACCGGAGGTACCGAACCTGCCGCGACTTCAATTCTACGCATCTGTTCAT
>CAYUIJ010000002.1:19617-88220 GCA_964444735.1 uncultured Bacteroides sp.
GGGTGTCAGCATTGACCTGCAGAGCAAAGAAGTTGTCAGTATCCGTTTTTTCGCTGATTACACTCTCCTTCTTGGCATACTTGTCAGATGTTACATTAAGCAATCGGGCGTGTGCGTCAAGTTGGGTAAATGCATCGTCATAATTTGCTTTTATGGTTGAAACAAGCGCCGCCTTTTTCTCCTTGAGCGCACCTTCCAAGTTCCGCTTCATCTTGTTGTAGGCAGGCATCTTGTCCCAAGGCTCTTCATCGGCAGTGATAGCTTTCAGGTGTTGCAATGCCTCTTGCCGGTCGTCGGGCAGGAAGGCGAAGTTGTCACGATTTTCCTTCAGAAACTTCATGATCTTTTGAAACATCGGATATTGGTCTTCCACAAACGAGCGTACATTCTTGCATTGGTCAAACAAGACGGCCGCACTGTCACGGGCTTCGGTAATGGTTTGAAAGAACTCTTTCGGGTCACGGATGGCAATCCATTGCTCCATCAGCGAAATGGCTTCGTCAATCACGCCGGCAAAGGCACGTCCGTTTACCCTACGGCTGAGTTCCCGGTAATTCTTCAACAGGCTGTTGAGCGCGCTGTCCGGAGCCTCCTTGCAGTTGCGGAAAAGCTCGGTGTAATCGTTGCTGCCATTGATGCCTGCCACATTGAAGATATGCTGCCACGCCTCGATAAAGCCGTTAAGTACATCTTGCGGAATTGCTTTTGCCGGCTCAATGGTAAAGCGATTCGCCTCACGCACGATGTTGCGGGCCGTATACTCACGGCTTACATTAGGGTTATTGTTATAGTTGAAGGCATACAGATGCCGGCGTACCAGTTCATTGACCACATAAATACTGCAACTGTCCGCCCATCCGTAAGGCACTTTGGCAAAATAGCGCGTCACGTCGGCCACGGTCACGTCATAGGGTAAACGGTCAAGGTAATCTTTCACCTTTTTCTCCGGCGTGGACAACGGCGTTTCTATCATAGCGGCTTCAACAGGGCGAAGAATCTTTTCAGAAAGTTCGGAAGCGGTCTTTGGAAACTCCGGACCGCTAACCAGGCCCGCAAAGCTGTACAGATTTTGCAAGTGACGGTTCATTGCCATTTTGTAGCGTTCTTTGCCTTTGGCCGTACCTAATACTGACTGGGGCAGAATTTCCTGACCGGATATAATCGGGCAATTGTCAAGTATGTCATGAAACTTAGGCCTGATTTCTTTCTGATACATTTCCTTGGCACGATCCTGAAACAGACGCTTGATGCGCTGGCGCTCCTCACTGGTGGCAGACTCTTGTGCGAAGCTTTGTACACGACAATAGTCATGGAAATCCCGAAGAAGCTCTTGGTTGTCTTTAATGAGCGGATAAAGGAAAAACACCAAATGGCCGGGCTGATTGGCAAAGGCGAATTGGTCTGGAGAATCGGTAGTCGCGGTGGTCAGAAAATCTGTCACCACATCAGGATTGTTTGATAAGATATTTCTGCCGTCTATATTGCCTCCCACATTAAACGAACGGGTAGCAAAGGTCACTTTGCCGGTTGATGTGGAAAAACCGAAATAATCGTAAATGATTTTATATAGTTCGTCTTTACATAGGCTGGGGTCCACACTTTGGCCTTTAATCATCTGAGCCACTATCGATTCCTCTTCGGTATAGAACTCGTATATTTCCGCGCCGTTGTCTGTCTTGATCTTGCGTATCACCGCCTTGTCCGTCAGGAACGAGAGTACCCGCGACACCTCTTCCTTGATGGCGGCTTTGTTGGCATCCACTCGTGTCATAAGCAGGGTGACGATGTTGTCGATGGTAGCCGAGAAACTTTGCTTGTCGGGATCCGAAAGGTTGCAGACCATGAAAAGCACATACACCACGCGGCGGTAAAATGCTTGTTTCTTTTCGTCATTAATGGTATCTAAAGCCTGACGTGCGTTCGATATGGCACGCTGTCCTAAATGCTGCATGGATCCTTGGATCATCGCACCGAAGAAACGGTCGAACGGAATGAATTCACCCACTTCGCATTCGGCAGTCTCTTTGGCAATAGAGAAAGTGATGTTCAGCAACGAGCGCTCGTTGCCTTTTACCTGCTTGTCCACATAGCCTATCTCGTCAAAAGAATCAAGAACCTTCATTATCAATTGAAACTGATAGGGTACAAACGGATAAAAAGCCGCAAAGTCTTCTTTATTTTTATATGCCTGATAGGTGCTTGGCAGTACAAATTGGGCATCCAGCATGGCTTTCTTTTCCTCAAAGAGTCTGCCTAACAGTATCTCCGCCTCGCCCTTTTTGCTCAAGATTCGCTTCTGTGTGATATATTCGGAGTTTGTCCCCTGCAACGAGGCACGTACTTCAAACCGGCCGAGAATCTTGCCTACTTCGTCTTCGGGGTTGATGTCGCTGCCGCCTACGTCCTTCACCATATCTTCCAATGTCTGTTGGGCGATACAGGAAATCCACACTTGCGATCCGCATACCTCGTCGAGCCGCTTCACGAGCGACTGGAGCTGGAGCAGCAGGTCGCGGTGCTTACTGACAAACTGGCTTACCTCATCCACAAAGAACAGGATGCGGAAGTTGCGGTTGGCCTTACGGTCTATGTATTCTTTCATCTCGGCGGCAAATGCCTCTACCGAGACATTGACGTCATTGTTCTTTATACGTTCACGAATCACGTCAATAGCAAGGGCCGGATCTGCTTCCTTTGCCATCTGTAAGGCCAGGTCCAGGCGACCGGCGGCAAAGCGTGAGATGTTACGTTCCCAGTCATAGCCTCTGCTTCGGACATGCTCTTTAAACTCTTCAAGCTTGCCGTCATCATCAAGAGCCTTTTCCAGATACTGAGCCATAGGGAGGCTAAAGGAGTTATATCCGCGCTTGGCATTGAACCGGTTCCAGAAGACAGTCGTAAAGGTATCGGCCTTGTCTGCATTTGCATCATGCACATCGCCGATATTGAACATCACCATTTCTACTTCCGCCTTATTGACATACCAGTTTTGTAAAGCTTTCAGCTCGGAAAGCGATACATTGGCGTTTTCAAGAACCGAAGAGTCTTTTCCGCCAAGCAATATCTCTTGTGCGGCTTCGATTAACCGGATAAAAGCCCTCTCGGAGTGCTTGCCAGACAGGCAATAGCCGGCATATTTCAAGAAATGCGACTTGCCAGTTCCATAATAGCCGCTAATCCAAATACCGGCATGGCTGCCTTGGTTTACCTTGATATTGAGCAATATATTATAGAGATTGACGATAATTTCCTGCGTAAACACATATTCTTCGATTTCAGTACATACAGTGTCTTCTCTCAAATCGGATACGGAAACCGCCGGATTTACTTTTCTATCAAGTTCTCTTTCGTATAAATCCTTAAACTTCATATTGATGCGTTTTTATGTTGACTAACAAGGTGGCACGATATGTATGGGCGTCGTCTAATGTGTCAAACAACGAGAAGGAATTGCCTTCCTGATGACCCGGATAGAAGAGGATGATTTTATATCGTGACGTATCATTATACTTCTCGTAACGGGTAAGAAACACATTGGCCCGCAAATAAGGAAACATCTTTCCAATGCCGTAAACAAATACATAAGGCTTGTTCAAACCGTCATTGATTTCAAGATACCGTTCTATGCGGTCATGTATAAAACTGATAAACCGATCAGAGTTGGCTTCGTTTGTCAATTCGGCGGTGACTATGTCCGGCTGAGTCTGATCGTCTTCCAGTGTTACATCAAAGAGGGAATCCGGGCCGAATTTTTCTGCTTTCAGATAATCACAAAACGCTTGGAACAAATCCAGCAGCATTGCGTTTACAAAACTGGCAGGCCGTTCCAGGTTCTGCTTGAACACGACCAACTGGCGCCGTATCTCATACTCTTTTGCGGCAGAATATTGATAAATATAGTAGTTATAGAAGATGTTGCCGCTCCTTACATCTTGAAACGCCGGACTGTTAAGATAGTCGTATAGCTCCTGTATGGTCATGCTCTCCATGGCTGCTGTTTTTTTATTTCGTTTATCTCGTAAGGATAAAGCAGACAGGCCTCTAAAAACCACTCCTCGCCATTACGCATATAATATTCATAATCGGGCGTTTCCAGGCGAAGCGCGCGGAGTGTGTCTGTCTTCTCCTGCAGCAGTCCGGCCTGGCGCAAAATGGTCAGATATTGGCTGGCGCATCTGTTCTTGGTGTTCTCGGTCCAGCTGTCTACAAACGCGTCTCTTGAAGATATTTCGCCAAATTCCATCATAAGATCATTCTTGCAAAGTGTCTGTTCTACGGAATTCCATCGCTTGATAGTAACATTAAAATGGAAATCAAAAGCCAGTTTATATGCTTTCAGGATAGCATATAGCAACCCTGCCCGTTGAGCCTGTTCTCCCATGGCTGGAAACCGTGTCCAGAACAAAGCGGGTACGGCATTATATCTTCGTTTGAACTCCGTAATGAAAGTTTGTCTTGCCTTTTGCGAGTTTACCTGTAAGATACGATTGTTTATGACTTCGTCTTTTAATAGTTCTGTCGCGTTCTTTTCCATTAACACAGGAAGAATACGGATAAATTCATTGTAAAGAAAAGAACAGCCTGTTATGGCTGCCGTATACGGGCTGTTATTCTTGTTTGTCATATATTGTCAAAGACTTTATTGTCGGATCAGTTCACTAATATCTACTTCCAGGCATTTGGCAATTTGAAGCAGGTTCTCTAATGTGGGCTGGGCATTATTTGTACACCACTTGGAAATCGTAGAAGGGTCTTTCCCTAATTGCCCTGCAAGCCATTTATTGGTGCGTTTTTTCTCTGCCAGTATTACTTTCAGCCGGTTCAGATCTTTATTTTCCATACATGCTTGTATTTATTTACTACAAAAATAATGTTTTTCAATCAATATCATTCTATAAGTAGAAAAAAGATTAGTCTGCAAATTGATAAATTGACTAAGGAACCATTTTGGCAAGCCGTTGCCATATATGCTAAGTCTCTGACACGATAGCCGTCATAGGCCCTGTGGCTGTCTCTAAAAACGGCTGTCAGGCTTGAGCGCGGTTGACTAATCTGCTTTACACGCTGAATGAGATAAGACATGACTTGTGTTTTTGTTTCAGCCGTCTTTTCATTGAATGGCAATCATCAATGCCGTCATGGTTGCCTATGGGGTAAACATGGCTATTTTTGGTGTAGGCACAGAGTAAGGCGAATGCCGTGCATCCGGCTCGTTTTTGCGGTCGGGCGTACGGGCCGTCCAAGCGCAAATCAGGCTGTAACTTCCGCAAAAACAGTGAGTTACAGCCTGATATTAAAAATTCGATTTATTTCGCGGATTAACCCTCAATAGCCGCCTGCGCCGCAGCCAGTCTTGCAATGGGCACACGATAAGGAGAACAACTTACATAGTCCAATCCTACGCGGTGGCAGAATTTGACAGAAGAGGGCTCGCCTCCGTGCTCGCCGCAGATACCGCATTTAAGGTCCGCACGCACGGAACGTCCTTTCTCAGTGGCTATCTTAATCAGCTGTCCGACTCCGTTTTGATCAAGAACCTGGAACGGGTCTACTTTCAATATCTTCTTTTCAAGATAGACCGGCAGGAATGAAGCGATATCGTCACGTGAATAACCGAAAGTCATCTGAGTCAGGTCATTTGTCCCGAATGAGAAGAATTCCGCTTTTGACGCGATTCTGTTAGCGGTTAAAGCCGCGCGCGGAACCTCAATCATTGTACCTACCTTGTATTCAATAGACTCATTCATCTCACTGAACAATCTGTTGGCTTCGGCGCGTATGATTTTCTCCTGGGCCTCGAACTCATACAGGATGCCTGTGAGAGGAACCATGATTTCAGGACGGCATACAACGCCTTCTTTCTTTAATTCCAAGGCTGCGCCCAGTATGGCGCGCGTTTGCATTTGCGTTATTTCCGGATAGGTGTTTCCCAAACGGCATCCGCGGTGTCCGAGCATTGGGTTTTGCTCTTTTAATGCTTCAACGCGTTTCTTGATGTAGTCTATGCCCGTATGCATCGCATCCGCCATCTCCTGCTGTCCTTTTTCATCATGCGGAACAAATTCGTGCAAAGGAGGATCAAGCAGACGGACCGTTACAGGATAACCGTTCATCGCGCGGAATATTCCCTTGAAATCTTCTTTCTGATATGGCAGGATCTTCTCCAATGCTTTCTGGCGTCCTTCCGCGTTTTCTGCAAGGATCATCTCACGCATGGCCTTGATTTTCTCGCCTTCAAAGAACATGTGTTCCGTACGGCAAAGACCGATGCCGACCGCCCCGAAATCGCGGGCGACGGAAGCATCGTGCGGAGTATCGGCATTTGTGCGTACCTGCAGGCGGGTATATTTGTCGCACAGATCCATCAGGTCCGCGAAATCGCCGGATACTTCGGCGGCTTTCGTCATAACCTGGCCCTGATATACTTGTCCGGTTGTTCCGTTCAACGAAATGAAATCGCCTTCTTTCAAAAGAAGTCCGTCTGCTTCAACAGTCCTTTCCTTGTAGTTGATGTTCAGCATGCCTGCTCCCGATACGCAGCATTTACCCATGCCGCGTGCGACAACCGCCGCGTGCGATGTCATGCCTCCTCTTGCTGTCAGGATGCCTTCCGCAACCTGCATGCCCGCCAGATCTTCGGGCGAGGTCTCAATACGTACCATAATGACTTTATGCCCGTCTGAAGCCCATTTGGCGGCATCGTCCGCAAAAAACACAATGCGTCCGCATGCCGCGCCCGGTGAGGCGGGAAGCCCTTTGGCGATGACTTTTGCGTTTGCCAGTGCCGTCTTGTCAAAAACACGGTGAAGAAGCTCATCCAGTTTGTTGGGCTCTACCCGTAAGACAGCCGTTTTCTCATCAATCATGCCTTGTCTGAGCAGATCCATTGCTATCTTTACCATAGCGGCGCCTGTACGCTTGCCGTTACGGGTCTGCAAGAACCAAAGCTTGCCTTCTTGAACGGTAAACTCCATATCCTGCATGTCTCGATAGTGGTTTTCCAGTTTGGTTTGAATGGAATCCAGCTCTTTGTAAATGGCGGGCATCGCCTCTTCCATCGACGGATATTTGCCGGCACGCGTAGCCTCGTCTATTCCGGCAAGGGCCGCCCATCTGCGCGAGCCTTCAAGTGTAATCTGCTGCGGAGTGCGGATTCCGGCCACCACATCCTCGCCTTGCGCGTTGATCAGGTATTCGCCGTTGAAAATGTCTTCACCCGTGGCGGCGTCTCGTGAGAAACATACTCCGGTTGCCGAAGTCTCGCCCATGTTTCCGAATACCATAGCCTGAACAGTGACAGCAGTGCCCCATTCGGCGGGAATGCCCTCCATCTTTCTGTATAAAATGGCCCTTTCGTTCATCCATGAATCAAAAACGGCGCAGACGGCTCCCCACAGCTGTTCAAACGAATCTGTCGGGAAATCTTTTCCTGTCCGTGCTTTTACGGCTTCTTTAAAACGACGGACCAGTTCTTTTAAATCTTCAATGCCCAGTTCGTTGTCAAGCTTGACTCCCTTTTGTCTCTTTATATCTTCAATGACTGCTTCAAACGGGTCAATATCGTCTTTATTGCCGGGTTTCATTCCTAATACCACATCACCATACATTTGAATGAAACGGCGGTATGAATCCCAGGCAAAACGCGCGTTCCCCGTTTTCCTGGCCAGCCCCCCGACAACTTCGTCATTCAGTCCCAGATTCAGGATGGTATCCATCATGCCCGGCATTGAGGCCCGCGCGCCCGAACGCACGGAAACCAACAAGGGATTTTCAACATCACCGAATTTTGAGTTCATTAAAGTCTCGATATGACGGACGGCACCGGCAACCTCATCCTTTAAAAGCCCTACGACCCTTTCCTTGCCAATAGCATAATATTCGTTGCATACATCGGTCGTAATCGTAAACCCCGGAGGAACCGGAACCCCTATTAAATTCATTTCTGCAAGGTTCGCGCCTTTGCCTCCCAGTAAATTCCGCATGTCCGCTCTACCTTCGGCCTTTCCGTTACCGAAAGTATATATTCGTTTTTCACTCATAACTGATAAAAATTTAAAGAATCATTTTTTTTGAATTATTTACAAGCAAAGTTAAGTATTATTTGCAAAAGCAAGAAGCATATTGTAAAAAATAAGTGTAAAATGACAAAAAATGTGCATTATATAGTTTATAACGCGTTTTTTCCCGGCATTTCCGCTATCTTTGCAAAGGAATTTATCATACTGGCTTGGAATGGCTCGAAAGAAAAAGCAACTGCCTTTACTTGAAAAAGTGACTATAAGCGATATCGCCGCGGAGGGGAAAGCATTGGCCCGTGTAAATGAGCTGGTGATTTTTGTTCCGTATGTGGTTCCCGGAGATGTCGTAGACTTGCGGATTACGCGAAAGAGAAGCCGTTATGCGGAGGCTGTGGCCGTTCGTTTTCACGAATATTCCTCGAAGCGCGTGGCTCCCTTTTGCCGGCATTACGGCGTGTGTGGCGGCTGTAAGTGGCAATGCGTTCCTTATGACGAGCAAATCAGATATAAGCGGCGGCAGGTGTTTGACAGCTTGGCCCGGATAGGGAAAATGGAGCTGCCGGAGATCCTGCCGGTCCTGGGTTCTGAGAAGACTGTCTTTTATCGCAATAAGCTGGAATATGCTTTTTCCAGCAGACGCTGGCTGACTGAGGAAGAAATCAAGGAAGGCGCCGTATATGACCGGATGAATGCCGTGGGATTCCATATTCCGGATGCCTTTGACAAGGTTCTTGATATAGAGAAATGCTGGCTGCAGGATGACGTTTCCAATCAGATACGCAATGCCATTCGTGATTACGCGTATGCCCGCGATTATTCCTTTTTCAATTTCAGGGCTAAGGAAGGCGAGGACAGAGGCCTGCTGCGTAATCTGATGATTCGCACTTCCTCGGCAACAGGCGAGCTGATGGTGCTGCTGCAATGTTGCGTGCATAGCGGGGCAGATCTGTCAAAGGTTCATGCGCTGCTGGAATATGTCGCGGAGACTTTCCCGCAGATAACCTCATTGCTTTACGTTGTCAATAACAAATGCAACGATACGATTAATGATCTGGACGTGCATGTGTTTAAAGGGAAAGATCATCTGTTTGAGGAAATGGAAGGCCTTCGTTTCAAAATAGGCCCGAAATCCTTTTATCAGACAAACAGCGGGCAGGCATATAACTTATACAAGATTGTCCGTGATTTTGCCGGACTTACGGGAACAGAGCTTGTGTATGACCTTTACACGGGAACAGGGACAATTGCCAGTTTCGTATCACGCAATGCCGGCAGGGTTATCGGAATAGAATATGTTCCGGAAGCGGTGGAGGATGCGAGGGTTAATTCGGCCGTTAACGGAATTGACAACACATTGTTTTTTGCAGGCGACATGAAGGATATTCTCACTCAGGATTTTATCAGCCGGCATGGACATCCTGACGTAGTCATTACGGATCCCCCTCGCGCCGGCATGCATCCGGATGTCATTGGCTCGGTCTTGTCCGCGGGGGCGAGGCGCGTTGTATATGTAAGCTGCAATCCTGCAACGCAGGCCCGTGATTTGCAGTTGCTTGATTCCGGATATAAGATAAAGGCGGTACAGCCGGTAGACATGTTTCCGCATACCCAGCATGTGGAAAATGTCGTTTTATTGGAAAAGAGATAAGCTGTTATGAGCGGGACAAGAAAGGATGACGCGCCGTGCTCTCCGCTGTCAATGACCGGATATACGGTGTTTCAAGTGCGTCAAAGCACGGAGCTGATGCGGTTTCTGACGGAAAGGATGAAAGGTGCCGGCCGTAATAAGGTGAAATCGCTGCTGGCGAAAAAAGCCGTGTATGTAAATCAGGAAATGACTACCCGCTATGATTTTCAGCTGCGGCCCGGCATGAAGGTACAGATTGGCAATGCACGCGGGCTAAAGGAATTCAGGAGCTCCGTGCTGAAAATCGTATATGAGGACGCCTGCCTGATTGTCATCGAGAAGCGTGAAGGCCTGTTGTCTGTGGCGACCAGCCGTGAAAAGGAGCGGACGGCCCATTCTGTCCTGAATGAATATGTACGGCGCTCGGGGCGCGGACATCGCGTCTTTATTGTGCACCGCCTTGATCGGGACACATCCGGCTTGATGGTTTTTGCAAAGGATGTCATGACGAAGCGGAAACTACAGGACAACTGGAAAGAGATTGTTACGGATCGCCGCTATGTGGCGGTTGTTTCCGGATATGTCAGACAAGACAGCGGAACCATTGTCTCCTGGATAAAAGACAACAAGATGCACGTCAGCTATTCCGGCATGTCAGACAATGGGGGTGATAAAGCCGTTACACATTATAAGGTAATCAAAAGGGCCAACGGATATTCTCTGCTGGAATTGGAGCTGGAAACGGGCCGCAAGAATCAGATTCGTGTTCATATGCACGATATCAGGCATCCGGTGATTGGAGATAAGAAGTATGGAGACGGCGTCAATCCTATCGGCCGTTTGGGGCTTCACGCTTTTAAATTACACTTCTATCACCCCGTTACTGGCAGGCTGATGAAATTTGAGACTCCCTGTCCTTCAGCATTTAAGGGCCTTTTGTTGAAGAAAGGCAATAATGCGGGGCAATACTGATGAATCTTCCGTATCGGAAAAAGAACGGCATTCAAGGATTTTTATGAGATTCACTGAGCTGTTCTTGCGGACGGATAATTTCCTCTTTACAGGATAAATCTTTCAATCACATGAGCTACTCCATCGTCATCGTTCGAGCAAGTGACATAATCGGCATGCCCGCGCACTGTCTCTTGCGCGTTCCGCATGGCTACGCCCAACCCTGCATATTTGATCATCGACAGATCATTGAACCCGTCGCCGCATGCAGCCGTCTCTTCCCTGGAAATGCCGAGCTTCTTTAGCAGGTATGCCAAGGACCGCGCCTTGTCTGTGCCTTTGGGAACCAGCTCCAGAAAGTACGGTTCCGAACGGTATACTTCCACCCGTCCCTTCAGACGGGCGTGCATTTCTTTTTCAAGGTTCACCAGTTTTGAAGGCTCGCCGGCAATCATGCATTTGCCTGTGGGGAATTGAACGGCTTGCAGGAAGCTGCTTACCTTTTTTAAAGTCATAACGCTCAGAACGGCTTCCTTTTGTACATATTCGTCTTCGGGATTTTCCGTAATGACAAATTCCTTATGAAAGGTTATAATGGGAAAGCCGCTGTTCTTCGCGCATTGATACAGACAGGGGAGAATTTCCGGATCCAAGGTCTTTTTGTAAAGCGGCTCCTTGCTATGCCAGCTGATGATTTCGCCTCCGTTATATGAAAATATGTATCCTCCGTATTTGTCCAACCGTATTTCATCGGCGTACGGAGCAATCCCGTATGCCGGTCTGCCCGAAGCCAGGACTATTCTTACACCGTTTTCCTGCGCCTGTCTTAGTGCGTCTGTCGTGCGCGGGGTGATTTGCCTATGACTGTTTGTCAGCGTTCCGTCCAAGTCGAGTGCCAGCAGTCTGTATCTCATGCCTTATTCTTTGTCGGCTGTTCGTAAAATCACGGTTGTGGCCCCTATTGTTATTACGGCTCCATCCTCTATTCTGACCCGTTCCTTGTCGCCAAGCAGCTCATTCATTACATACGTGCCGCAGAGACTCCGGCAGTCACGCAGCGTATATGCCAGTGTTCCTTGCCTGTCTCTCTTTACATTGACAATGCAGTGCCTGCGGTCCATGTTACGATCCGAGCTTTCAATGGGGACTTCAATGTCCGTTCCCTTGCTGCGCCGGCCAATCACATTGTCTCCCTCCCTTAGGGGGAGCACTTGCTTGTATGCAAATGAATTCTCGATTACTACAATGCTTCCGAATTTGTCTCTGTTCTCCTGCCCGTCGGGCCTTTCGTCTTTTTGAAGGGTGTCAGGTCCTGATTTCCCGATCCGGATGCCGAATTGTTTCTTGCATTCATCACAGACAAAGACCAGAGACTGCCCTTCCTTATATCTTGTCTCATCAAAAATGACGTAGTGATCACATTTCGGACAGCGGACCCGTTTCATATTGCCGTTTTTGTTTACTTGTCTATGGGGCGTGTGGTCAGCATCCATGCGTTTTCAAACATTTCGTTTTTCCTCAGCCCGGCCAGTTTGTCGCTTAACGATTCCTTATCACTGCCGCTCATTATGGCAACCCGTATTTTCCCGTCGCGTTCAATGATTGCCGCGCCGCTGTAGCCTTTGTCCGCCAGTTGCCTTACAAAGGCCTCGGCACCCTGACGGCTCCCCGTGCTGGCCACAATAATGTGATATTGCGGCGCGTCATGCCGCCCTGCCGTTCCCTTTTCATCAGCCTGCCGCGATGCAGGGCCCGGCAAAGACGCGCTGCCGGAGCCTTCCCCGTTTGTTTCCCGCACCGGAGTGACTGCGGGTAGTTCTTTCCCGGTACTTGAGGCGGTGTTTTGCCGTGCGGGTTCCCTCATGCCGTCTTGTGTATCCGCCGGCCGCGTTTTATCCTCACGGATCTCTGCCGTTTCCTTGCCGCGCGCGCTTTCGGCCCGCCGTGAATGCCCGCCCTGCCGGTCGGGGTCTGCCGGCCGGTTCGCGCTCAGCAGGACAGTGGCCAGTGACTGGGCTTTTATTTGCTCAAACCGGCCGTTACCCCACAATGCGTAGCTTTCAGGCTCTACATAGGTGTTGTCTACAGGAACAGACAAGACGAAAAACAGCAATACGGCGGCCACCGCCGCAACGGCATTGCTCAGCCATGTACGGTTGATGCTTATTACCAGTGTAGTGCGTTTTCCCTTTTTACCGGCATCATGCATGGCGACGGATTTTTTCCCGCCCTTTTCCCTGTCGGAAGCCAGTTGCTTAAGACTCTTCATTTCAAATGCGGAAAAACCATACAGTGAAGGCGATCCGATTCCTTCCGCCTCGGGCTGGAACACGATATTCCCCTCAATATTCATGGTAAGAACGCCTAATCCCGGAAATTGTACGGAACCTGACGCGCTTAATTCCTCACGCAGCCTGTCCGTGGCGCTTTCTACCATACGCATCGCCGCCGGATAACCGATATCATGCCGCTGCATATAGGATTGCGCCAGCAACCCGTCGTTGATTTGCAGCAGAGGATTGAATCCGAGTGTCTTGTATGGAGGCAAGAACGCATGGGTTTTCGCATCATGGCGGGCCGGCGCGTAATATGTGATGAATCCTCCGAAACCGGGAATTATTACGCATTCATGCTCCTGAAGCAAGTCTTTTATATGAGGTATGAGTTCTTTCATGCCGCTAATATAGCTGTTTATTTTATACGGGCCTATGTTTATATGGTTAAAATTCTTAAGAAAAAACGAACCGCGTCTGCACCGGAATTCACTATCTTTACAATGTGGATTCGAAAAGTGTCTTTTTTTGGCGCGGCGAATGCCGCGGACACGGGCGGATTCCTGCCCCGGCGGAATGAAAGGCGGCTTGCAGGCAGGCATGCAGTGCAGGTGATTCAGACGGCGGGAGAGGGGAGCTCCCTGAGGCGCGGATACGGCAAGGCCGGACAACGGGCCCCGACATTGGAAAACAACCAAGAAACAAGATATATATGGCCGAACGCCGCCCGTGCGGAGGCCGCCGCGCCTACGGACAAGACATTGCGCCCCGTGCCGGAAGATTCCGCAGACTGAGATCACACGAGGAACATCTATATCGAAGGCGATAACCTCGTAGTGACAGACAGTGAAGGCATTGAGAATACAATCCCGACTGGGCTGTAGCCTTCCGCGAAGGATCCGTGAAACACGTCTATTTCGTGGCTGAGACCAAAGGCAATGACATCGAAGTGTCGCAGCTTCGCCGTGCCGAGGATGCCAAGATAAAATGCGCCCGCCGCCACTTTGCCGCCATCAGCGAGGGCGATGTGGCGTATAGCGTGGTGAAGACCTATCAGGACTTGTATGACGCGGTGATGAAACAGGAACCGCACCTTATGCCATGGCTCCGGCTTATGAGGCCCGTGACAGCCGGATTGTGATCTCGTCACTGACACCTGTCATGAATGCGGCTTTTGCAATTTTCCGCCTGATGTGTTGAGAAATCAAGCACAATGCCCATGAAAACGGGATAAAGAACGAGATAGAACCCCGCCACGAGACATAAGCTTCGCTGACACGGCTTTATTTTACGTCCATGACTCCATAGCGCACCTCGTCCTTTCCTTTACGGCAGCGGACCATTACCTTCCCCTCCGGGTCCAGCAATTGAGAATCTCCGGCATAGAAAAGTCCGTACGGGTCATTGCCGGCACAGTTCACCGCCACTATATACGACCGGTTTTCCATGGCACGCTCTTTCAACAGGCGGTTCCAGTCTTCCCTACGGGAAGCAGGCCAGTTAGCTATATAGATGGCGGCGTCATACCGTCCGTTGTTACGGCTCCACTCCGGAAAACGCAAGTCATAGCAAATATAGGCAGCCAGCCTTACTCCTTTATACTCAAATATCAGCGCCTTCGTTCCCGGAGAGAAAAACCCCTTTTTAAAACAATTATGCTTGTCATAATATTGCACGGTACTATCCGGAAAGGCGGCTATCAAACGGTTGTAGAACTTGCCCTCACGGGCATATACGGTAGATCCTATTACCACAGCCCGCTTCCTGACAGCCCAGTTCCGCAGAGCGGCCTCGACCTCTTCAAAACGGCAGGCTACGGAGAGTCCGTTCTTTTTCTCCGCTTTCCTCATCTCACATCCGGAAACAAACAGCTCCGGAAAGACAATCAGGTCACATGCCTCGCACGCTTCCACTCTCTTATCGAAAGCGGCCAGATTGGCATCCACATCTCCCCATGCCAGGCGGGACTGCACGAGCGCCACTTTCAACGTTTGCGCATCCGATGCCAAAGCATAAGAGACAACAAGGAAAAGACAGAATATTCTCATTGTTCGTTTCATTTGTCACGGCTGTTAAAATTCCAGCCGCAAAGATAAAGGATTTCAATTTTACATACGTATCTTTCTGCAGGCAATTCAGGTAGCGGGAAATATTAATTTTTTAGAATATTCGGCAAACATGGCGGCCTTCAAAGAAACGGCAGAATGAGCTCCATAGATCCCTCATATTCAAGCCATCCGTGCCTGTGCCGATGCGCAACGGGATGTCCTGACACTTCCCGGACCCGTAATGCCGGTATCTGAACAAGACGGAGTCTTCCAATTCCGTTTCCGGTAACGAACGGGGTATCGTATATAAGGGCCAATAATGCGGAGTTGAAATTTATTTTTAAAATAATTTGCCATTAATTTTGATTAGTCTGTTTTTTTATATATGTTTGATGGCGATAATGAAAACTGAATATTAATAATAAAAGATTGCTTATGTCACAATTTGTAGGACATATTTCGCAAGTCATTGGTCCTGTTGTAGATGTCTTTTTTGAAGGGACGGATAAGGACAACAGGGGAGAACGTCTGCCACGTATCCATGACGCATTGGAAATAAAGCGTACAGACGGGCGTGTTTTGGTTGTTGAGGTTCAGCAGCACATTGGCGAGGATACTGTACGTACTGTGGCGATGGACCGTACTGATGGCTTGAAAAGGGGTATGGAGGCCGTTCCGGCAGGAAGGCCTATTGCAATGCCTGTTGGCGAACAAGTTAAAGGACGTATGATGAACGTTACGGGTGATCCCATTGACGGCATGAAGGATTTGGACCGCACGGGCGCATATCCGATTCATCGTGATCCTCCTAAATTTGAAGAATTGTCAACAAGCAGAGAAGTTCTTTACACGGGTATCAAGGTCATTGATTTGCTTGAGCCTTATGCGAAAGGAGGAAAGATCGGGCTTTTTGGCGGTGCGGGTGTCGGGAAGACCGTGCTGATTATGGAATTAATCAATAATATTGCCAAAAAGCATAACGGCTTTTCCGTATTCGCGGGAGTAGGAGAGCGGACTCGTGAAGGCAACGATTTGCTTCGTGAAATGATTGAATCGGGAGTTATCCGTTATGGAAAAGAGTTTGAGGAGGGCATGGAACGAGGCGAGTGGGATTTGTCAAAAGTAGATTATGATGAAGTAAGCAAGTCACAGGCTACTTTGGTTTACGGTCAGATGAACGAGCCTCCCGGAGCGCGCTCTTCTGTCGCATTGTCCGGACTGACCGTTGCGGAATCTTTCCGTGACCAAGGCGGCAAGGACGGAAAAGCGAGCGATATACTGTTGTTTATTGATAATATATTCCGTTTTACCCAAGCGGGTTCCGAGGTTTCGGCATTGTTGGGGCGTATGCCGTCAGCCGTTGGCTATCAGCCTACTTTGGCGACGGAAATGGGACAGATGCAGGAGCGTATTACTTCTACGAAAAACGGTTCCATTACGTCAGTACAAGCCGTATACGTGCCGGCCGATGACTTGACCGACCCGGCTCCGGCAACTACATTCACCCACTTGGATGCCACTACGGTATTGAGTCGTAAAATTACGGAATTAGGCATTTATCCGGCCGTTGATCCTTTGGATTCCACCTCGCGTATCCTTGACCCGTTGGTAGTCGGCAATGCCCATTATGAAACCGCCCAGCGTGTAAAGCAAATACTTCAGCGCAATAAAGAGCTGCAAGATATCATATCAATTCTCGGTATGGATGAATTGTCTGAAGAGGACCGTATAACCGTTAACCGTGCCCGGCGCGTGCAACGTTTCCTGTCGCAGCCGTTTACTGTCGCAGAGAAGTTTACCGGTGTGCATGGGGTGATGGTTTCTATTGAAGATACCATAAAAGGCTTCCGAATGATTTTGGATGGGGAGGTAGACCATTTGCCTGAACAAGCGTTCCTGAATGTCGGTACTATTGAAGATGCTATCGAGAAAGGTAATAAGCTGCTGGCCGCAGCCGGACATGCGGAATAATATATATGGAAACGAACAACTTGAATTTAGTAATTGTTTCGCCGGAAAAGACATTGTTTAAAGGTGAAGTGCTGGATGTCACCTTTCCGGGTACAATGGGTGAGTTTATGGTATTGCCGAAGCACGCGCCGTTGTTTTCTTCCTTGGAGAGGGGCGTGATAAAATATACCGTAAAGGAAGGCGGGCGGCTGCTTGAAATAACGGGCGGTTTCGTGGAAGTCAGAAAGAACGAAGTCTCGGTGTGTGTTGAACAATAAGAATTAAAGGATTATGCTTCCCAAAGTCAAACGGATATTTGTTATAGCCTTGACGTTGACAAGTGTAGTGTTCGGGTGGATAGGCTATGGAATATTACGACTGTTCTATCCTGATGAATATTCACCCTGTTTTCCTTTAATTCCATTGTTTTTTTATGTATTCGGGCTTGCCTTTATTTGTCTGTTTGAATACATGCACAAGCACATGCGTGAGAAGTCTGCGTTAGTGTACGTTGTAAGTAGAGGAGCCAAACTGGCGGCTGGTCTGATATTCTTAGTCATTTGCGGTTTTTTCACAGGCATAACCAAGGTATTTATTCTGGCTTTTTTTGCATATTATATTGCATACGTGATATTCGAAAGTTGTTTTTTCTTCCGTTATGAGATGAAAATGAAAAAAGTGAATAAGAAAAAATGAAAACATTGCGCTGTTTTTGGCTATTTCTGCTTGTCCTTATTACAGGCTTGCCGCCTGTATATGCGGACAATACTGAAACCGGAGGGGAAAAAGGCAAGGTAGACGTACAAGAAATAGTATTTGGACATATCAGAGATTCATACGAATGGCATATTCTTACATATGGCGGTACGCATGTCTCCGTTCCTCTTCCTGTCATTGTGTACAGTTCAAGTAGCGGATGGCACGCGTTCTTGTCGTCTAATCTGGATCATGGTCAGGAATATGAAGGGTTTTACATTGCAGAAGGCGGGGAGTATGCGGGGAAAATAGTGGAAAAAGACGCTCAAGGAAACGAGGTCCGTCCTTTGGATATATCGGTTACTAAAACCGTTCTTTCGTTAATGATTAACAGCCTGATTCTTGTACTCATTATTATAGGAGCATCCCGCTGGTATAAGGACAGGAAGCCTGGTTCTGAAGCGCCTAAAGGCTTTGTCGGCTTTATGGAAATGTTCGTAATGATGATTCATGACGATGTTATCGTGAGTTGTGTGGGCAAGGAATACAAGCGTTTCGCTCCTTATCTCCTTACGGTGTTTTTCTTTATATTCGTCAATAACCTGATGGGACTCATACCTGTCTTTCCGGGTGGAGGAAACGTTACGGGCAATATAGCCATTACGTTATTTCTCGCTTTGATGACTTTCTTGGCTGTAAATATTTTCGGAACAAAAGAATACTGGAAAGAAATCTTTTGGCCGGATGTGCCTGCATGGCTGAAAGTCCCGGTTCCTTTTATGCCGGTTATTGAGCTGTTTGGTGTCTTCACGAAGCCTTTCGCATTGACTATCCGTTTGTTTGCGAATATAATGGCCGGTCATGCCGTAATCCTTTCGTTGGTATCGATTATTTTCATCACGGCTTCATTGGGTGTGGTGTTAAATACGTCAATGACTGTCATATCGGTTTTGTTTTCTGTATTTATGTCATGCTTAGAAATATTGGTAGCGTTTATCCAAGCCTATGTATTTACGATGCTCTCGGCCGTATTTATCGGCTTAGCCCAAGTTCGTCATGAACATAAACAGCAATAAAGCCTTATAAAAGAAAATTTTAGAAAAATATATTTAGTAATACATTTAAAAAATTAGAATTATGTTATCATTAGTTATGTTGCAAGCTGCAGCTGCAAGTCTTTCGCAGTTTGGCGCCGCTATCGGAGCTGGTTTGGCCGCTATCGGAGCTGGTATTGGTATTGGTAAAATCGGTGGTTCGGCAATGGAAGCCATCGGACGTCAGCCGGAGGCCGTTAACGATATTCGTATGAACATGATTATTATCGGTGCCTTGGTTGAAGGCGTTGCATTGTTTGCCGTCATTATTTGTCTGTTGGCCCTTTACGCATAATTCAAAAAAAGAGGCTTAGCTTATGTCACTACTTAACCCCGATATTGGTGTTTTCTTTTGGATGCTGGTGTCATTCATCATTGTATTCATCATACTTGCAAAGTTCGGATTTCCGGTATTGGTTAACATGGTAAACGAACGTAAGCAATATATTGATGAATCGTTGAAGTCGGCACGCGAAGCCAATGAGAAATTATCGCATATCAAAGAAGAAAGTGAATCCATTTTGGTTGAAGCCCGCAAAGAACAAGCCAGAATTTTGAAAGAAGCTATGGAGACGCGCGCTCAGATTGTCAATGAGGCGAAGGAGAAAGCTCAGTCAGAAGGCGGACGCTTGTTGGAAGAAGCGCGTAAACAGATTCAAAAAGAAAAAGATGATGCCATCTGCGATATTCGTAAGCAAGTAGCAGAGTTGTCTGTGGAAGTTGCTGAAAAAGTCCTTCGCAAACAACTTTCAAGCGAGGTGGAACAAAATGGAATGATCGAGCGTTTACTCGATGAAGTTTCCGATTCTAAAAAGCAATAGGTTATGAACACAGGAGTAATTTCAAAACGCTATGCAAAGGCTTTGTATATGTATGCCGAAAAAGCAGGAAAGGTGAGACAGGTATATGACGAAATGTCTGTTATGGCAAACAATTACCTGCTGGTTCCTGGCATGCGCAAGGCGATAGATAATCCTTTGCTTCCGATGAATGACAGGATAAAATTGCTGTGCAATGCCGCTGGCGGTAAAGTGAGTGAGGAAGTAGAGCGTTTTATCACACTTGTCTTGCACGAGCATCGTGAGAAATTCATGCAGTTCATAGCGTGCTCCTATGTTGACCTTTATCGCAAAAAGAATAATATTTTTCTCGGTAAGCTAATTACTGCGGAAAAGGTTAGTAAGGAAACCGAAGATCGCATGAGAATGATGATTGTAAAGGTAAAAGGTACTCAGGGAACTGTCGAATTTGAAACATGTGTTGAACCTTCTATAATAGGGGGTTTTATCCTTGACATAGATTATAACAGGCTAGACGCAAGTGTAGCGGCTCAATTAAACAGAGTGCGCAGGCAGTTTATGGAGAAGAATAGAAGAATTGTATAATTAAAGAAGAAAACATGTCTGAAAATATAAAACCCGGCGAAATCTCCAGTGTCTTGCTTGAGCAATTGCAAGGTATTGATACCGGTATTCAGTTTGAAGAGGTAGGCATCGTGCTTCAGGTCAGCGATGGGGTAGTACGTATATACGGATTACGTAATGCCGAAGCTGAGGAATTGCTTGAATTTGAGAATGGAGTAAAGGCCATTGTGATGAACTTGGAGGAAGACAACGTGGGTGCCGTGCTATTAGGCCCTACCGATAAAATCAAAGAGGGTATGGTGGTAAAGCGCACAAGGCGTATATCTTCGATTATGGTGAGCGAGAGCATGTTGGGACGTGTCGTAAATCCGCTTGGCGATCCGATTGATGGCGAAGGCGGGATAGGGGGCGATATGACAGAAATGCCATTGGAACGTAAATCTCCGGGTGTCATCTTCCGTCAGCCTGTTACAGAGCCTCTGCAAACCGGTTTGAAAGCCGTAGATTCCATGATTCCAATCGGTCGCGGACAGCGTGAACTGATTATCGGTGACCGTCAGACTGGCAAGACATCAATTGCCATTGATACGATTATTAACCAGCGTGCCAACTATGAAGCCGGAGATCCGGTATATTGTATTTATGTCGCTATTGGTCAGAAAGGTTCTACTGTAGCTAATATTGTCAATGTGCTGAAAGAAAAAGGAGCTATGCCTTATACTGTTGTTGTGTCGGCTACAGCAGCCGATCCTGCGGCGTTACAATATTTCGCTCCGTTTGCAGGCGCGGCTATTGGCGAATATTTCCGTGATACCGGCCGGCATGCGCTGGTTGTTTATGATGACTTGTCAAAACAGGCTGTCGCATATCGTGAGGTATCGTTGATTTTGCGTCGTCCGTCTGGCCGTGAAGCTTATCCTG
This sequence comes from uncultured Bacteroides sp., assembly GCA_964444735.1. GTDB lineage: Bacteria > Bacteroidota > Bacteroidia > Bacteroidales > Bacteroidaceae > Phocaeicola_A. Next base: position 40,560 of record CAYUIJ010000002.1, read on the forward strand.
GTGATATATTCTATCTGCATTCCCGTCTGTTGGAGCGTGCTGCAAAGATAATCCGACAGCAGGAAGTGGCTGAGCAGATGAATGACCTTCCGGCAAGTTTGAAAGGAAAAGTCAAAGGCGGCGGATCGCTGACTGCACTCCCAATCATTGAGACACAGGCTGGCGATGTTTCTGCTTACATTCCTACAAACGTTATTTCAATTACCGATGGTCAGATATTTCTGGAGACAGACTTGTTCAACCAAGGTTTCCGTCCTGCCATTAATGCCGGTATCTCCGTGTCACGTGTAGGTGGTAGTGCCCAGATTAAGGCAATGAAGAAAGTGGCAGGAACATTGAAAATTGACCAGGCACAATATCGTGAACTGGAAGCGTTCTCCAAATTCAGTAGTGATGTGGATCCGGTAACAGCTATGGCATTAGACCGTGGCCGTAAGAATAACCAGCTGCTTATCCAGTCTCAGTATTCTCCAATGCCCGTTGCTGAGCAGATTGCAATTTTGTATTGCGGAACCAAAGGTTTGATGAAAGACATCGAAATAGGGCTGGTACATGAATTCCAGGATACATTCTTACAGAATATGCGCGCGGTTCATCAGAAAGACGTGCTTGACGTTTTGGCAAAAGGCGTAATTAATGATGATGTAACAAAAATTATTACGGAAGTTGCAGCTGCTGTTTGTTTGAAATTTAAAAAATAAAGCTTATGGCGTCACTGAAAGAGATTAAAGGAAGAATAGGTTCTGTACAGAGCACATTGAAGATTACATCGGCAATGAAGCTGGTGGCTTCGACCAAACTGCGTCGGGCACAGGCTGCTATTGAAAATATGCTTCCTTATGACCGGAAACTTAATTCCATTTTGCATGATTTCCTTGCAAGCGGAGTAACGGTTGTTTCTCCTTTTACAGAAAAACGTCCGGTCGAACGAGTGGCGGTAGTTGCTGTTGCATCCAATTCCAGTCTGTGCGGTGGCTTTAATAACAATATAATTAGAAAGGCAGACAGTGTTTTGGGAAAATATGCAAGGCAATTAGGCAAAGACTTTATTTTGACATATCCTATCGGTCGAAAAGTGGCTCAGTCATTGGGGAAATGTCATAAGTTAACAGAAGACTACAAAATGATTGGTGACAAGCCGGCATATAAGCAGGCTTCAGAATTAGCAGAGCATTTGATGAACCTGTTTGTTAACAAGGAAGTTGATCGTGTAGAGCTTGTTTATACTCATTACAAATCGACTGCCACGCAGGTGATTAGGCATGAGACGTTTTTGCCTTTGGATCTGAATTCTGATGGGAGGATAGACAATAAAGGCGGCTTTATGCCCGATTATATTATAGAGCCTTCGGCTGAAGAGCTGGTGTCACGATTGTTGCCGAAAGCGCTTCGGATGAAACTATATACCATATTACTTGATTCGAATGCTTCGGAACACGCTGCGCGTACAGTAGCTATGCAGCAGGCAACCGATAATGCGAATGACTTGCTGCAAGAGTTGAATCTGATGTACAACAAGGGACGTCAGCAGGCCATTACAAATGAACTTCTTGATATTATCGGAGGGTCATTGAAATAGATTGTATATATCTATACATAAGAAAAAGACCAGTTTTATGCATTGAGTATAAACTGGTCTTTTTGCTATTTCATACGGGAATCGCGTTGGTTTTTGAAGAAAGTATATTGATTTTTACCATAGCGTATTTACCCTAGTTCCCAGAATTTTATTTTTTTAACGTATCATACATGTGAAATTCATATAAGAGGACTTTTATTGCTGATTATCAACAATGTAAGAAAATAACGGTACAAAAAATCTTGGTTGGAAAAAATGGTATAAAAGCTATTTCAGGTAAGAAAACAAACAGTGAAAAGATGAGTGTTGAATATGAAGATTTAACAAAAACTTAACAGAATACAGGCATTTTTATGGGTTTGAGCTGTCTTTTCGGAATATGGCTAAAACCACAAAGCACTTTCAAGGGATTATTACGGAATACTGATAATCAGTAATTTACCATCTATGTTAACCAAATAAGGTACAATCCGAAGAGAAAACTATGAAATTTTGATATTCTACATCGTTATTCCCATAAAATCATGTACCTTGTGGACTAAAAATCTTAATGAACAATGGTATTTGGAAACAATAGACGAGGCAGTAGCCAGAATAAAATATTTGATAGAAAAAAGTATTATTGATGGTGGTGTAGAGGCCAAAAATAATCTTATCCGTACGCAAGGACCTATTTGTATTCTTCACGATGTGGCTAAAGCGTCTTTTATGCGCCTAGGCGTTAATCCTGATTATATCAATCCTCCGTATGGAGAGCATAATGGTGAGTTAAAACTATCTGGTTTCTTCAAATGCAAAGACCAGGATATCTGTATTCTTCCGGGTAATGTCTCAGCAGAAGAAGAAATCTTGTTATTTGATGGAATACTCAAAGGAAAGAAAGATCCTTTCGGATTTGATTTGACACAGAAGATTTTATCTGTGAATGTACGAAGTCAATTAAGTAGCATTGCAAAAAACTTTGACACGTTGTACGAAAGAACCTTTGCGGAGGCGTTAAATCTCCATCTTCGTTGTCCTAATATGGTTTTAGGAGAGTTTTATATGATACCTGTATTTGAATACGATGACAATCTTGCAAAAGAACATCGGGTTGGATTCAAAAACAATCGGAAAATTCAAGAGCACATTCAAAAGTACATATACTCCTTTGGAGCAGTAAATAACCGTTCAACAATTAGCGGTGAGGAATATAAGTACGAACGAGTTTGTCTTTTAATTGTGGATTTCAATAGAGATACCCCAAAAATTTACAACACGGATGATGAATTAAAAGCAGATGGACTTCTGCCTGAACATACAACTGCATCTATCAATAATATGAATTTTTCGACATTTGCAAGTACCTTGATGTCTATATATCAGCAACGATTTGGACTAACTAGTTTCAGATGATATTTACTTATCAAATAATTGTTTATTTCGTTAGGTGTAGTTAGAACTCGCAATTCATTTATCTCTGTTTCAGAAAAGTTCGGAACAGAAAAACGTTCTATAAAATTTTTCTGATAGCAGGGATAACCGCCCTCAATAGCGACACTAGTTTTATCTACATAATATTCCATAATTATTGAATTTAGAATCTTCTGCATGACATCCAGATTTTCAGGTATTGCTATAAGATTGCAATCAAAAAGATTTCTTTCTTGCTGCGGACGTAAATACACACCATATCCATTGGTAAAGAAACCATTCGGGTCTTGATCAAAAAGGAATCGTGGTGTTTTACTAAAGGTTGGGGTTAAAAGTTTTACTCCTGTTCTATTCAAGCCTTGGGTACGTCCATAAGCATAAAAAGGGGTATATACATGTTTTCCCTTGCCTCTTTGAGCTAAAACATCTTTGACGGAAAGTAGATATTTATAACATTCTGGATATTTTGATTGCATAACACTTTCCTGTATAGCGGTTGCTTTGCCATTTTTTAATGTGTATGGGAAGATTATTCTACGTGTATTTTGGTTAATATCTTCAGGAGTTTTCATGTCGGATATTTTCACGACAGAACGGGTAATATTCTTTTCTATTCTAAATAACAAGCCATTTCGTGCAATATTGTAATAATCAATATCTTCTGATATTGGCTGTATAAAATAGATTTCATCTTTAAGTGTTGCAATGCCAACACATATATTAAATAAATTACCTATACGTTCTCCGCACCCTTCAATTTGAGCAATGTTGTGCCTTTCATCTCCGCATAACAATCTCCATTTTGAATCATCAAGCGAAGAATATGGATTAAGAGTAAAAGTTGTTTCTTTTAGAAACAATTCAGGCGCAACACCCTCTTTTATACGGTCATATTCAATATTCTCATTACTTGCTTTATTCAAGAATGAGATAGCAGTATAAGTCTGTACATTAAATACTTTTGTTGCATTAAAATCAACAATCCTATATATAGACCGCTCTTGACGGAAAAAGGCTCTCAGGCTTTCTCCTGATAAAGATGTAAAATAATTATTGGGGGTAATATAGCCCAATTTCCCATTAGTCTTTAAAATACGTAAACCCAGTTCGAAGAATGCAAAGTATAGATTATATGTTCCAAATTGGGTAGTACGATAATTAGCAATCAAAAAAGCCCTAGTATCATCGTCCATATCTTGAAACTTAACGTATGGAGGATTTCCAACTACTGCATCAAAATTCTCATTCCAATTGTGCTTCAAGCTATCGCAACAAAATAAGTTCATTTGCGAAACCGATATATTTTCTGACTCACTCAATGCTAACAAAGAAAGAAGTAATTTACATCTTTCAATATTGTAGTATAGAATATCTGAACCATATATGTTCTCGCAAATACAATCTGAAATGGACTTACCAAATGTATGTTTGTAATATCTTGCAATGGCAAGTAGAAAAGCTCCACTACCACAACTTGGATCTATAATTCTTGCGTTAAATTCTGGTTTAATAGTTTTAAGGATGAAATCCGCTATATACGCAGGAGTAAAAAAAGCACCATTTACTTTCTTATCCTCTGGGGGGATTAAGAGTTCCATCGCAATAGACATATCGTCAATTGAAGCAATCTCGATTTTGTCAATTTCATTTGTTAATTTGGGACATGGGGTAAAACCATCCAAGTATTGGCTAATAATATTATCTGTTCCTATTTCCATTGAATTACTTTTGATGTAGGAATAAACCAAATGCTTTTCTATGTCCTCAATAGAGAAGCATTTAATGAGATTGTTCAATATTAATGTTTCCATACGGCAAAGATAGGTATTTATTTAATATCTACCAAATATACCCATGGGTAATTTTGTTTTTATCGCATTTATTTAATATGTGCGATTTAATTCATATATTTGCATTATAATATAGGAAATATGGCGATTCAAGGTAAAGATAAACAAGAGCGAAAGGTTGTTCATCTTCAAATAGATGACCAACATGAATACTTTGGCTCCATAGAGCAGTTGTTTTGTAAATATACTAAAGAGCAATTAGGTTTTAGTATATATCAAGTCAGAAACAATCTACGTAAACTTGGTATAATGACATCTGCGACTTGTATTATTCGAGTAGGAGTGTTGCAAACAAAGATAAAAAATGAAAATTAGCACCTTATAATTTATAGTATATGCCTACTGTATTTGGACAAACAACAAAATGGAATGTTATATCATTATACAGATCTTAATGCACTGATAAATATTTTAGCGATCGATAGAATTATATTGAGAGCAACAAATATTTCATAACTTAATGACCCTCATGAACTTATTGAAGGAATATCAACTATCAATGAAGTTCCAAAAAAAACGTATTGAACCAGGAGCATTTCGTAACTATTTTATCACTTCATTTTCATCGTGTCAGGACAATCTTAATATGTGGGGAATGTATGCCGCTAATGGTAACGGTTGTGCCTTAGCTTTTGACTTTGATGAATTATCAAAAGGGTATGAAATTATGATAAAATGCACTTATGGAAAAGATGAAGCAAAACAGAGCTTTAATAATTTTTACAATCTCACTCAAACTGGGGTTTTCACCTCTTTTTTAGGCGCAAAACTTTCAAAAGAAGAGGAAGAAGCAAATCGTAATGCGTTAGCAGATAATAGTATTATTACCACCTGTTTGGGAGCAAAAAATGAAGCGTATCGTTATGAAAGTGAAACTAGAGGGGTTGTTTATTGTAATGACTCTAAACATATACGCTTTAGAACACGAAATAATTATATAAATGCGTTGAAAGAAATAGTGATTGGTCCAACAGACAATACTTCTTTAAAAGAGTTGTCTATATATCAATTTCTGCATATTAAGGGCTATAATTTAGATAATATAAAAATCATAAAATCAAACATTCCATATAGGGGGTAGATACATTGTTTTTAGGGTTTACATGAACACTATAAACTTTTTTGTAGTCCTCGTTCAATTTTCCAATCATACGCCCCTCTGCAACATCGCCCACCTCTTTGAGTGTGTGGCGATGTTTGATTTCGTCAAAGGGCTGCTTATGTTCCGCATAGCCACACAGCCAGTCACCAACCGCCTTTTGAACTTCGGTTGTTTCGCCATACTCCTGCATCACGCTCTTGATGTCTGCGGCTTCGGATGAGGCGAACAATGACTTGTGCTGCTCCGTTCCGAAATGGATAATCGCATCAACGGCTCGCTTGAACACCTCGCTTGCTTGGTAGAGAATATCGGCAATGACATTCAGAATTTTCCGGCTGGCTTCCAATGCCCCCTGCAACAAACGGATAGTGTTCAAAAGCAGCTTATAATGACGGTTCATAACCCGCCAAGTTACATTACACACAGCTCTTAAAGTGGATAAATCCGATGAATAACTATGTTTTAAAATTCGTGTGCTGCGGTTTGAATCACTTCACCCAATGTAGGATGTGCATGAATGATAGTCTGCATATCGTATACGGTTGCATTTCTGTTCATCAATGCGCAGACTTCTTGTACCAGATCAGCCGCATGCGCCCCAAACAAGTGACATCCCAGTATTTTTCCTTCATTGCCGGCCAGGATCTTGCACATACCTTCCGGCTCGTTCATACTGACAGCTTTTCCGTTGGCTCTGAAGAATGCTTTTCTGGCTGTAAAGGCTATTCCCCGTGCCTTGCATTGTTCTTCGGTCAAGCCCACCATCGCAGCTTCCGGTGAAGTGAATACAGCTCCCGGAACGATGTCAAGTCGGATATCATCCTTTTCACCTAAAATGTGATTCAATGCACGCATTCCTTGGAATGTGGCCGCATGTGCCAGCAAACAGCGTCCGTTTACGTCACCAATTGCATAAATGTGAGGAATGCTGGTTTGCATGTTATCATTTACAGTAATTCCCTTTTTGGTGAACTCTATGTCAATATCTGCCAGATTTAAGGAATCTACGTTTGCCGCTCTTCCAACGGCAAGGAGTACGGTATCAGCCCTGCATGATTTTACTGTACCTTTCAGTTCATAATTGATACTCAAACTACCATCTGCATTTTTTTCGACAGATTTTACGCCGCCTTGATTGATAATCTCAATTCCTTTTCTGGAAAGAGACTGTTTCAGCCTTTTGGCAATGTCCGTATCAAAATTCGGCAGAATTTCTTTCATAAATTCTATAACAGTGACTTTGCTGCCAAAGCTGTTGAAGATGGAAGCAAATTCAAGACCAATAACACCGGCACCGATAATGCAAAGTCTTTGAGGAACATGGTCTATGTCAAGAATTTCTTTCGATGTGATGACATTTTCCTGATGTAAGCCTTCGACTGGAAGATATTTTGTAACAGAACCGGTAGCGATAATAATATCTGCAGCCTGATATTGATTGCCGTTCACTTCTATAGCATGCTCGTTTTTAAAAGCGGCCTTGCCATATACAAGTTGTATGTTTTTTTGTTTGAGAAGGGTTTTTACTCCATCTCTTAATGTTTCTACAACCTGATTTTTACGTTCCAGGACTTTCTGAAAATTAAAAGTAAATGAGCAGGAGTCTATACCAAATGTTTCGGCTTCCTTCAAGTCGTCCATTACTGCCGCATTCCGGCAAAACACCTTGGTAGGGATGCATCCTTCGTTCAGGCACGTACCTCCAACCTCCGCAGATTCTACAATTGTTACGGTTTTTCCCTTTCTGGCAGCCAGAACCGCTGTTTCATAGCCTCCAGCTCCGGCTCCGATAATGATTATATCACTTGTAATCATATAAACTATAATAATTATGTTTATAAATTCAGACGCAGACAATAGGATATGATTTTATTATCCGTATTATCCGCGTCAGTGTATTACATTGCCTTCAAGTCTCTATATCTTAGAATAGGATGCCTGGCGGCTGTAGTCTCATCCAGACGGCGTACCGGAGTGTTGTGAGGCGCGCTCTTGACTTCGTCAGGACATTCAATAGCTTCTTCTGCGACTTTTCGCATAATAGCGATAAATTCATCGAGTGTTTCCAATGATTCTGTTTCTGTCGGCTCAATCATGATTGACTGGTGGAACAGCAATGGAAAATAAATGGTAGGAGCGTGATATCCATAGTCCAGCAGACGTTTGGCAACATCAAGTGTAGTCACGCCTGTTGATTTGTCTAACAAACCGTCAAATACAAATTCGTGCTTGCAAACACCTTCAATAGGCAGACAGTAGCGGTCTTTCAGTGATTCCTTGATGTAATTGGCATTTAATGTAGCCAGTGTGCCTACATATTTGATATATTCTTTTCCGAGTGTGAGAATATAGGTATATGCGCGCATCAGTACCCCGAAGTTTCCTACAAAACCGGAAACTCTTCCCAATGAATCTTCTGAACGGTACAGGTAGAATGTTCCGTCTTCTGCCTTGCGTACTTGAGGGTCAGGAAGATATTCCGCCAAATTCTTCGTAACGCCTACAGGGCCATCACCTGGTCCTCCGCCTCCATGAGGAGTTGAGAATGTCTTATGCAAGTTTATATGCATGATGTCAAATCCCATATCACCCGGACGGCATTTACCCAACAGCGGATTTAAGTTTGCTCCGTCATAGTATAGCAATCCTCCGCACTCATGTACGAGTTTTGCGATTTCAAGAATTTCAGTTTCAAACAAGCCTAATGTGTTAGGATTGGTCATCATGATACCCGCAGTAGTATCGTCAAGTAACGGTTTCAGATCTTCTATGTCAATACGGCCATTGGGCTTTGATTTGACTTCTACAATCTGCAAGCCGCATACAGCTGCACTGGCCGGATTGGTTCCGTGCGCGCTGTCTGGTACGATAACCTTTGTACGTTTCAAGTCACTACGCTTCATGTGATATTGGCGCATAATCATCAGTCCGGTCAATTCTCCATGCGCTCCGGCAAACGGGCTTAATGTAAATTCTGCCAGCCCGGATATTTCAGCCAATGCACGCGACAGGTTGTAATATACTTCCAGTGTTCCTTGAGTGGTAGAATCCGGTTGAAACGGATGTAATTCTGTAAATGAAGGAAGACTGCATATTTCTTCGTTAATTTTCGGATTATATTTCATTGTACAGCTTCCTAATGGATAAAAACCTGTATCTACACCGAAATTCTTGTTTGATATGTTCGTATAGTGGCGTACAACATCGAATTCACTGACTTCCGGGAGGTCCGCTTCTTCTTTTCTTTTCAGATTTTCAGGAAGTTCTGCCAGCGAGTATTTCTTTAGCCTATTCTCCGGAAGAGTATAGCCCTTGCGCCCCTCTTTGGAGAGTTCGAATATCAGTTTATCATAATATTTCATAGTTTACATCTCCTTTATCAAAGCAATTAGCTTGTCAATTTCTTCTTTTGTTCTCTTTTCAGTAACGCAGAAAGACAGGCAGTCACTTTCTACTTCTATACCACCGAAAATACCGTTTTTCAATAATTTCTCTTGTACTTTCTTGGATGGAACAAGTGAATGCAATGTGAACTCTTTCAAGAAAGGGCGGTTGTATAAAATCTCAAACTTTCCGGTAGCAAGCAACTGCTCATATAGATAATGAGCTCCGCTATACGAAAGCTCGTTTACTTCCTGAATGCCTCTTTTGCCCATCAGAGCCATATAAATGGTAACATAAAGCGCCATTAAAGACTGGTTTGAACAAATGTTACTGTTTGCTTTTTCACGTCTGATGTGCTGTTCACGGGCTTGCAGAGTCAGAACGAATGCACGCTTGCCGTCAACATCCTTGGTTGCGCCTACGATACGTCCTGGCAATTTGCGTACTAAATTTTTAGTACATGACAGATATCCTACATACGGGCCTCCGTAGTTGAGAGGAATACCCAATGTCTGCCCATCACCACAAGCGATATCTGCTCCCCATTCGGCCGGAGTTTTCAATACGGCCAGTGTTGAGGGGTCCGCATTGATTATGAAGAGAGCCTCCTTTGCGTGGATAGAATTTGCAAATCCGTCAAAATCTTCAATGATACCGTATTTGTTGGGGGATTTGACAATAACTCCGGCAACATTACCGGCTTCGAGTTTGTTTTCCATGTCGGCTTTGCTGGTTACACCGTTTTCTGCCTGAATTTTTTCAAAGCCGACACCATGGAATTTTGCATAAGTCCTTACAACTTCCATGATGTTCGGGTTTATTGTTGACGAAACCAGAATCTTATTTTTTTTCTTCCCCGCAGCGATAGCCATCAGCATGGCTTCGGCTGTAGCAGTTGTACCGTCATACATGGATGCATTGGCGCATTCCATTCCGGTAAGTTCAGAAATCATACTCTGAAACTCGAAAATATATTGAAGGGTGCCTTGTGATATTTCAGGCTGGTAGGGAGTATAAGCCGTTAAAAACTCTCCGCGTGAGATTAATTGTGAAATTACGGCAGGAGCATAATGGTCATATGCACCGGCTCCGGCAAAAATGGTGAGTTGCTGGTTCTTGTTTCCTAATTCCTTAAAGAATTCTCTTATCTCTATTTCAGAGAGGGCAGAGGGCAGATTATATTCTTTGACAATTACGCTTTCAGGTATATCAGCATATAAATCATCCATAGATTTTATGCCAATACGGTCAAGCATATATTGTATATCTGCATCTGTATGCGGAAAATATTTATAGTTCATGGTATATCTCTTTTAAGTGCACAACTTTATAATGTGTACGTATAAAGCTATTAAAAAAACGAATTAAACACCGCACAGAAAGTACGGTTTCTGTGCGGGTTTCATTCCGGTTCTCTGTATTATTCTTTGCATATGCTTTCATATGTTTGCGCATCCATCAATCTGTCCAACTCAGTAATATCAGAAAGTTCGACTTTGATGATCCAGTTCTTGAATGCGTCTTTGTTCAGCAATTCAGGCTCATCGTTCAAAGTTTCGTTTATCTCAACAACGGTTCCGCTTACAGGCGAGATAAGATCACTGGCAGCCTTAACACTTTCTACAGCACCGAATTCTGAATCTTTTTCTACTTCCTCGTCAACATCCGGCATATCAACATATACGATGTTTCCCAAAGCATGCTGCGCATAGTCAGTAATTCCTATATAGCCGAAATTTCCTTCAACCTTAACCCATTCGTGTGATTCTGAATAATACAGACCTTCGATAATTTTACTCATTTTGTTACGTTTTTGGTTATACAAATCTATTTCTTATAACTTTTTTGATAGAAACGTTTTTTGCAAACAGTTCCTTTGAATGTTTTTTTGCGGATGCGTACATCGACTTCCGTTCCCAAAGCGGCATATTGATTGTCAATCAATGCCATGCAAACACTTTTTCCTGTAGAGATTGACTGGTATCCGGTAGTAACATAACCAATGCGTACACCGTCCGCTTCAATATCATAACCGTTACGCGGAACAGCTTTTCCCTGCAACTCGATACCTACTACTTTTTGTCCGATTCCGTGTTCTTTTTGTTGAGCAATAGCTTTTTTCCCGATAAATTCAGGTTTATCCATCTTTACGAATGAACCTAATCCGGCTTCGATTGGAGTGATGTCTTGGCTCAATTCATGTCCGTAAAGAGGAAGAGCCACTTCGAAACGCAATGTATCACGGCATCCAAGCCCACAAGGAGTTACCTCTTTTGATCCTACCAGAATGTCCCATACTTTATTGATATATCCGGTGCTGCTGTAGATTTCGAATCCGTCTTCACCAGTATATCCTGTACGGCTGATAATTACTTGTTCGCCTTCAATTTTCAGTTCCTTAAATGTATAGAATTTGAGATCGGAGACTTTTACGTTCAGATGTTTTTCAATCAGTTCTTCTGCTTTCGGGCCTTGAACAGCTACTTCGGCATAGTATTCAGACAAATCCGCAATTTCTGCATTGAATCCGGTGCTGTTTTCTTTCATCCAAGCTACATCTTTGGCAATATTGGCAGCATTGATAACCAGGAAGAATTCATTGTCTCCCTTTTTATAAACCAGTAAATCATCAACGACACCGCCATTAGGATAAAGCATCATGCCATAAAGAACTTTTCCAGAAGTCATTTCGCGGACATCGTTTGTGAATAAATGTCCAACAAGCTTTTCTGCCTCCGGACCAGTGATAAGCACTTCTCCCATGTGTGAGACATCAAAAATTCCACATGCGTGACGCACTGCATTATGTTCTTCTACAATGGATGTATATTGAATTGGCATGTCAAAACCGCCAAACGGATTCATTAAAGCTCCCAGTGCGATGTGCTTGTCGTACAAACAGGTTCTTTTTAAATTATTTTCCATGGTTCAATGATTTATTTAAAGTTATTCGTTTTTAAACAATATGCTCATAAATTGTTCGGCATCCAGATAAAGAATAATATCTTTAAGCCGGATATTCTTTAAAATATTTCTTATGGTATTTTCTTCATAGATAACATTGGTTAGCGGCTCAAGCAAGCCGTGATCAAGGTCCCCAATAAGGAAGAAATCGCCCATCAGATTTATCTTTTTTATGATACCGTTTTTCAATTCCATCCGTATCTCCAATTCACCGGCCATTGAGGTCTTTCCTCGTCTGACCAAAGTATAGCGAGGATTGTTTCCGTAAATAAATTCATCTGTCAGATATTCCTTTTCAATGGCTTGTATTTCTTTTACGTCATTATCCGGCAACATTATTGTGTCATCACATAATTGTGAACGGACGAATATCTTGAATTCTTCAATGTCCATTGTGAGATATTCTGAAAGATTTGTAACGTGCTGCCTGATAGACTCAATTCCTTTACTGATCAGTTTTTCGTTAGAAGGGGTTATGGCACGTATCAGATTTTCCATATCGGTATTGAACAACATTGTTCCATGTACGATACTTTTTCCGGGTAAATGATAAAAAGCATTGCCTGATACTTTCTTCCCGTTTATCATGATGTCATTACGTCCGGAAGCTTCTGCAGGAACTCCCAGTTTACGCAATATGAATGCTATCATGCAGATGTATCGGTCGAAAGTAAAGCTTACATTTTCCGCACGCACAATATAAGAGAACATGATGTTGCTGGAATCAGCATAAACACATCCGCCTCCGCTTTTTCTACGGTAGGTCTGTATATTGTGCGAGCGACAGAAATCAATGTTTACTTCGTTTTCTATCAATTGGTTCCTTCCGAAAATGACAGTTGGCGCTACCTGCCACATAAAGAAGCATTCGTCTTCGTCAAGATGGCGGGCTACAAATTCTTCCATTGCCAGATAGAACGGAAGACGATGCCGTTTTTTATCAGGTAGTTCGATATATTTCATTGCAATAATACTTTCTTATTTTTTGCTCAAATATACAGAATATTTTGGATTGTCTTATATAAAAAACTATCATTTTGTTTGATAAAAGTTGTAGATAGTCCTTTTGCAATCGTTTGCAACCTACAAAATGATAAAAATATAAATTTTTAACGTCAATTATTTTTTTTGCGATAGTAACAAAGAATAGATCTCAGAAAAATTCCGATTTTATTGTAGAAAACGCGCATGCAATGAAGCAATGAAATGAAAAGAAACATTTACCGATAACAATACAAAAGCGAAAGCATAAATCTTCGTATGCAAAAATGCTTTTCGCCTTCGTATCTTATCTGAGATATATATTATACATTTTCTCATCCCCAACGGTTGATGACGGGCCATGTCCTGAATATATTTTTGTTTCATCGGGAAGTGTCAGTATTTTTTCCTTGATTCCGTTTATCAGCATTTCTTCTCCTCCTCCTCCAAAATCAGTCCGTCCGATACTGAACCGGAACAGAACGTCACCGGTAAACAATATATTTTCTTCTTTGCAATAGAAGCATATTGAACCGAGTGAATGTCCCGGAATATGAAATATACTGAACTTGTGATTGCCAAACAAAATGCTGTCCTTTTCATCCAGAAAACTTTTCAGGGGAACCGGATCTTCGTATTCGCGTATTCCGAAGACAGCGATTCGTTCTTTTATCTGATCCATCCATGGCAAGTCGGCCTTATGGGCTTCTGCCTTTATGCCGAATTCTTTCCACATGAACGGATTGCCAAACACATGGTCTAAATGAAGATGTGTATTGAGCAGATGCATAATATTCAGATTATTCTCAAGAATGAATTGTTTTAGCTCATCCTTTTCATTGTCATAGTAACAGCCGCAGTCAATGACAACGGCTTCTTTGGCTTCATCCCATACTACATAGGTGTTTACGGGAAACATATTGAATTCAAATTTCTTAATGTCAAGCATAGAGTGGACAATTTAAAATGATACATAAACCACTTTCTTTGTATTAAAGAATTCTTCGCTGAAATAAGCGTTCAGATTATATATAATGGTACGGCTTTTGAACTGCATGATTTCGTTTTGCAAATCTCCTCCTTTCAGGCATATCAATCCGTTGGGATGTGCGTTCTTTGATTCTTTTGAAATGTTTTTTCGTATGATTTTGACCAGATTATTCAATGGAGTAACCGCGCGGCTGACTACAAAATCAAACATCTGTTTTTCTTCTTCGGCCCGGCAATGTCTTAAACTGACATTTTGAAGTCCGATAGCTGTTGATATTTCGGTTGCTACCTTTATTTTCTTTCCTATACTGTCTACCAGATGAAAATGACATTCAGGAAACATTACTGCCAGAGGTATTCCGGGGAATCCTCCGCCGGTTCCCAAATCCATGATTTGTGTTCCGTTTCGGAAGTTTATGATTTTTGCAATGCCCAGAGAATGCAATACGTGGCGCTCATACAGATTGGCTACATCTTTACGCGATATTACATTTATTTTAGCGTTCCAATCGGTATATAAGTCATAAAGGGCAGCAAACTGCTTTTTCTGCTTTTCGGTAAGTTCCGGAAAATATTTTAATATAATGTCCATTAAGATAAGGGTTGTAAAAGTTCTATTTTAGAATGCTTTTTAAAGATTCATAAGGGATAGTCAGTTCTGTAGGGCCAGCTGAATAGGGAGCTATTTCGTATGCGTTATAATAGAACTTAACACCGTCAGGACTGAGCAGAAAGTTCCTTGAGGGGTACATATCGGTCCAATTGAGATAGCCTTCCTTATGCAATTCGTCAATGCTTTCAACCTGCAGATGATCTTTCAATGCATCCAGCAAAATAACGGTAAGAGGTTCTTTATAATTCTCAACAAAAACATCTTCCAGTTGCAATTGCTTTCCGGTAACTTTGCTGAAATTCATATAAGATATGGCATGATTCCCGTGTGCGCCTCCTTCGTAACTGATTAATTCAAGCTGATATCCCCATATACTGTCTAACGCGGGAATCTGCTTGCTGTTTAGAGTATATTCATAATCATACCATGCACTGACATTTTCTTTTTTGACATCTTCCTGGTAAAATGGCATGATATCTTCTTTATAATGGTTTAGGTAGGAGTTCTTGAAAGAATCTACGGCTACCTGAGGCGTCAGATTCTCATATTCAAATGCAGCGTAAACTATTGCATTGTTGATGATCCGGTTTATGCTGTCATCGGGAACGGCATATTTTAGATTTATCCGAAAGTCGCATTGGGGTGACAGAGAGTCGTTTTCTATCAGCTTTTGTGGTATGTTGATCACAATTGAATCAAAGCGGGTGGATGAACCGCTTGTTTTTTGTTGCTGGCATCCGTTCATTGTTAGCGTTATAACAGTAGCAGCCGTTATGACAGACATAGCACAGG
Organism: uncultured Bacteroides sp.; assembly: GCA_964444735.1. Classification (GTDB taxonomy): domain Bacteria; phylum Bacteroidota; class Bacteroidia; order Bacteroidales; family Bacteroidaceae; genus Phocaeicola_A. Next base: position 56,228 of record CAYUIJ010000002.1, read on the forward strand.
GTATTCTCATATTTATCTGAATTTTATTATTTGCAAAGGTAATTGTTTCTTCTATTTATTTTATTACTCCATCCGCTTTTTTATTTCTTTATCTCTGCATAATTAAAAGACTCATGGAATCCGGCCGGCGTTCCCGATGGCGCGTTTCTGCCGGGAGCAGCGGAAACCGGTGAAACAGACAACGGTTCCTAAAGTTTGAACCAAAAATAAAAGTTTCCGTTCACACATTCAGGGGAGTAACTTCTTCAGGCTGACTAATTTTGCCATTGATTTGTTATTTAAGCATATAATGTTTAACATAACATTTGGTGCTATTTTTTTAATTTAATCGGTGCAATTGTATCTACAATATTAAGGATAAGCAATTAAGAAAATATAGGAAATTCTCAAAAATTGATGGCCAAATCAATATTTTTGTTTAAGTTTGTGACATCTAAAATCTAAAGCTATGAAACTTCTAACGCTATGATCAGGAAATTTGTATGTATCTTGGCTATTGCTCTGGCTTCTCAGAATTATATGCAGGCTGGAGATATCTGGGTATCTCCTGATGGGAATGATGATAATGACGGTACAAAGGAGGCTCCGTTACAAACTGTGGCCCGAGCTATAAAGCAGGCGAGAGAATGGCGCCGCATGGAAACGCCCGAAGTAAAAGATGGCATTCATATCCATCTGGCCGATGGAGTATATGTTCAGGAAAAATCATTGTTTCTTCGTCCGGAAGACAGCGGTACAGCCGACTCGCCTACGTTTATAGAAGCAGATGGTTCTGCTGTGATTAGTGGAGAATCAAGAATTACAGGCTGGAAATTGCTTAAAGATGATAATTCACGTATTCCCCAATCTTCCAGAAAGAAAATATGGGTGGCCGATGCACCACGTGTAGCAAATCGTCATCTGGAGTTTCGCCAGATGTGGGTGAATGGAGAAAAAGCCCAACGGGCATCTCAATTCAAAGATGGAGTGATGGAACGTATGATAGATTTTGACACAAAGAATCAGACCATTACCATACCTACGCCGGATATTCCCAATTTGGAGACAGCTCCTCAGATGGAAATGATAGTTCATCAAAGATGGGCGATAGCAATACTTCGTATTTCTGATTTTGATGTGAAAGGAGATAGTACGGTCGTTCGTTTTCATGACCCGGAAAGTCAGTTGGAATTTGCTCATCCATGGCCGCAACCGGTGATTGGGGGAGAAAAAGGGAATTCTTCTTTTTGTCTGGTAAACGATTTGGCTTTGCTGGACGAACCGGGAGAGTGGTATCAGGAATATCCTTCAGGAAGAATATATTATTATCCTCGTAGTGGCGAAGATATGAATATTGCAAAAGTAGTAGCCCCTGTAGTGGAACAGTTGGTGGTGATTGCCGGATCATTAGAACGTCTGGTACGCCCGATACATTTTAAAAACATATCTTTTGAGTATGCGTCTTGTAACAAGCCTTCATATAAGGGGCATGTTACTCTTCAGGGAGGATTTTATCTGTTGGATGCCTATAAATTGCAAAATCCCGGATTGCCGGAGAAAGCGGCATTGGAAAATCAGGCATGGATAGCACGTCCTGAGGCGGCCGTGTCGGTTAGAGGGGCGGAAGACATTCATTTTGACAATTGTGTTTTTGAACATTTGGGTGCAACTGGATTGGATTACAGACAGGCCGTAACCAATTCATCTGTAACCAACTGCAAGTTTACCGATATCGGCGGAACCGGACTGATGATAGGGACATTCCCGGATAACGGATTTGAGACCCATATACCTTTCAAACCTCTAATTGAAAACGAATTGTGCGCTTCAATTCTGATAAAAAACAATCTGATAACGAAAGTTACCAGTGAAGATTGGGGTTGCGTGGGTATAGCTGCAGGATATGTAAAAGATGTTACTATAGCTCATAATGAAGTGTCGCATGTAAATTATTCTGGAATTTGTGTAGGGTGGGGATGGACCTTGCATGAAAGCGGTATGAGGAACAACCGGATAGAGGCAAATTATGTGCATCATTTTGCACACCGTTTGTATGATGCCGGCGGATTGTATACTCTTTCTTCTCAACCTGGTTCCGTAATGAAGAACAATAGGATTGAGAATCTGATTGATGCACCATATGCAACCAATGATCGTGCGTTCTATATATATTTCGACGAAGCAACCGATGGATATACGGTGGAAAACAACTGGTGCCCCGAAAAGCGTTTTGATTCCAATCAGCCGGGTTCTCATAATGTATGGAAACTGAATGGCCCGGATGTTCCGGAAGCAATCAGACAGAATGCAGGAATCCAAAAAGAGAATGAATAAGCTAAACTTTCTATATTATGAAGCAAACTAATTATCATTTGTTTGATTTCATGGATTTTGATCCGGAACTATCAAAAAACGAATCACTGTGGAAAGCTCATAAGCCTGCAAATGTCCGGGAAGAGAATGGTGATATATATATTACCGTACCCTTTCAGAAACAGGTTCTTTCAAATGATATGGCTGCTGATCTCACGGTGCCTCGTGAAGAGCATACTTTAGTGATCCGTCAATACAGCAATAAGACTGTCCGTTTGTTCTGTGGCTTTGGTGTATGGGAAATGACCGATAACACTGAAATGTTACAGTTTAGCGAACGCGTACAGAAATTACCGCTGTATGTAAAAGCCTGCGGAGATGAATGGAATATATGCACTGCCGATGGAACACTTCGGGCACGCATTAATTTAAAGGAACCTGTGCTTGACCATTGGAGTGATTTGCTTCCTGCACCTCAGGAGACATTGGATGTTGTTTTGTATCCAGACGGGAAGCGTGAAGTTCGTCTGGCCGCATATGATCATTTTTCACCTCCCCGCTATGATGCCCTTCCTTTAGGGTATTGTGTGAAAGACGGGAAAAAAGAACGTGCCACCTTATCTTTTGAGTGCAAGGCTGACGAATGCTTTGCCGGTACGGGCGAACGTTTTACAAAGATGGATTTAAGCGGTCATACTTTCTTCTTGAAAAATCAGGATGGTCAAGGTGTAAACAGCCGCCGTACCTACAAGAATATCCCGTTTTATCTGTCAAGTCGTATGTATGGTACTTTTTATCATACTTGCGCTCATTGTAAGTTGTCACTGGCAGACGTATCTACCCGCTCTGTTGAATTTATGAATGATCAGGCAATGATTGATGCTTTTGTCATTGCGGGTGACAGTGTGGAAGAGATATTGCGCGGATATCGTGATTTTATCGGATATCCTTCTATGCCGCCTCTTTGGAGTTTCGGTATCTGGATGAGCCGTATGAGTTATTTTAGTGCTGATGAAGTTCGGCAGATTTGTGACCACATGCGTGCAGAACATTATCCGTGTGATGTTATTCACTTGGATACAGGATGGTTCCGTACAGATTGGTTGTGCGAATGGAAATTCAATGAAGAACGTTTTCCTGATCCGGAAGGCTTCATCCGCAACTTGAAAAAACAAGGTTATCGTGTCTCATTGTGGCAACTTCCTTATGTGGCTGAAGACGCTGAGCAGATAAATGAAGCAAGGGAAAATGATTACATAGCGCCTTTAACAAAAAAGCAGGATTCAGAGGGCTCTAATTTTTCGGCTTTTGATTATGCCGGTACGATTGACTTTACTTATCCAAAAGCAACAGAATGGTACAAAGGCTTGTTGAAACGTCTTCTTGATATGGGAGTGGCTTGCATAAAGACAGACTTTGGGGAAAACATTCACATGGATGCTTTGTATAAAGGCATGTCACCTGAGCTACTGAATAATCTTTATGCCTTGTTATATCAGAAAGCCGCTTACGAAATAACGAAAGAAGTGACGGGTGATGGTATCATATGGGCTCGTGCCGCATGGGCAGGATGCCAGCGTTATCCCCTGCATTGGGGCGGTGATTCCTGTAGTTCGTGGGATGGTATGGCAGGTTCGCTGAAAGGTGGATTGCATTTTGGATTGTCAGGATTTGCATTCTGGAGTCATGATGTTCCGGGATTCCATACATTACCCGATTTTATGAATTCCATCGTAGATGATAAAGTATATATGCGTTGGACACAGTTCGGCGTGTTTTCTTCACATATTCGTTATCATGGCACTAACAAGCGTGAGCCATGGCATTATCCTAATATTGCCTCATTGGTAAAGAAGTGGTGGAAACTTCGTTATCAACTGATTCCTTATATTGTGGAGCAGAGTAAAAAAGCAACGGAAACAGGTTATCCGGTTTTGCGCGCATTGATATTCAATCATCCGCAAGATAGGATCTGCTGGCATATTGATGATGAGTATTATTTTGGAGATGATTTTCTCGTAGCTCCGATAATGAACAGTGATGATTGCCGTGATGTTTATCTGCCTGAAGGACGATGGGTGAATTTCTTTACCGGTAAACATTATAAAGGAGGATGCTGGCTGCATGATGTAAAGGTTCCTTTATCCGAAATGCCTGTATATGTACGTAAAAATGCGGTGATTCCTGTTTATCCGGATGATGTGGAATGTACTGATGAAATGGATTTGAGCAAGAGTCAGGCATTGAATATTGATCATAATTTCAAAGGTGTCTGGAAATAGAAGAAGAATAGAAAATTATAATTTATTAAACAGAGGCAGAGTTTATGAAAACATGGAAAAAGAATATGGAAGAGACCAAACAACACTACATTGATTGGTGGAACCATAAAGGAATTGTTTTGAATATGTGGGAGCATTTTCAGGAAGGAGTGACCCCGCATGCGGATATTCCGGATCCGGCCCCGGCAAAAGATCTGAATCAGAAATGGTTTGATCCGGAATGGCGTGCCGGATATTTGGATTGGTATGTTGCGCATAGTTCCTTGATGGCCGACATACTTCCCGTTGCCAATACTCAGTTAGGTCCCGGTTCGTTGGCCGCAATATTGGGAGGTGTGTTTGAAGGAGGGGAAGATACGATTTGGATTCATCCTAATCCAGACTATGCGGACGATATTGTTTTTGATCCTGAGAATGCGGCATGGAAACTTCATAAAGACTTATTGCGCGCCTGCAAAAAGAAAGCTCAAGGGCATTATTATGTTGGTATGCCCGACTTGATGGAAGGACTTGACGTTTTAGCCGCAATAAAGGGAACAGACAAGGTTTTGCTTGATACGGTAATGCAGCCGGAAGTTTTGGAACGTCAGATGCAGCAAATCAATGATATTTATTTCAAAGTATTTGATGAGCTTTATGATATTATTCGTGAAGGCGATGAAATGGCGTTCTGCTATTTCTCTGCATGGGCTCCGGGAAAAATGACTAAGATTCAGAGTGATATCTCCACAATGATCGGCGAAGATGATTTCAGACGGTTCGTACAACCGTTTATCCGTGAGCAATGTCGGAAAATAGACTATACATTATATCATTTGGACGGCGTTGGTGCCATGCGTCATCTGCCGGCTTTACTGGAAATAGATGAGCTGGATGCTATTCAATGGACTCCCGGAGTAGGGGAGCCGCAAGGCGGTTCATCCAAATGGTATGGTTTGTACAAGCAAATTTTGACGGGAGGAAAGAGTATTCTGGCTTCATGGGTCGCATTGGATGAACTGAAGCCATTGCTTGATAATATCGGAGCAGAAGGTGTTCACCTTGAAATGGATTTCCACAATGAAAAAGAGGTGGAGCAAGCAATGCGCATTGTGGAAGAGTATAGAGAATCTTCGTTATCAATAGATATCAATACAAAAAATATAAAAGAAAATACAGAAATGCAAAACGAAACAATTCATGTGCAAGTATCTCAACAAGAAGATGAGGAATTAAAACCGTTATTCGATGCAATTGTTAATGGTAAACTGGAACCTGCGGTAGAAGTAACCAAAAAAGCAATAGAAAAAGGAGTTCCGCCACAAAATATAATCAATAATTACATGATTAAGGCGATGGGAGAGATTGGAGAGCGTTTTCAGAATGGAAAGGCTTTTGTTCCTCAGTTGCTGATGGCCGGACGTGCCATGAAAGGAGCTTTGGAATTGTTAAAACCGTTACTGCAAGGTAACGCTTCCGCAACTATTGGGCGTGTTGTAATTGGAACCGTTAAAGGCGATTTGCACGATATAGGTAAAAATCTGGTTGCTTCAATGCTTGAGGGAAGTGGTTTTGAGGTAATAAATATAGGCATTGATGTTTCGGCAGATAAATTTGTTCAGGCAGTACAAGACAATCATGCAGATATTTTGTGTATGAGTGCACTGCTTACAACAACCATGACCTATATGAAGGATGTTATTACAGCTGTCAATGCTGCCGGCATCCGTGATAAAGTGAAAATTATGGTAGGGGGCGCTCCGGTTAATCAGGCCTTTGCAGACGAAATAGGAGCAGATGGTTATAGTGATAATGCCAACTCCGCTGTTAAGATTGCAAAACAGTTAATCAGTGCCGCTTAATGGTATTTTGACATATAAAGAGGTTGTGTCACCAGCATTTTGACACAACCTCCTTTCTTTTATTATAATTCTCAGATTTCTTGCGGATAGATAATAATCTATAAAAGGATAGTAGTAGGTAACCTTAATCTAATAAGTTGATATGAATAATATTTCTTTAAAGCCCATAGACTGGACTATTCTGATAGCTTATTTTGTAATATTGATAGCTATAGGTATATGGGCCAGTATGAAACGGAAAAAGGGGAGTAGCCTGTTTATGGCCGAGCATTCATTGAAATGGCATCATATTGGTTTTTCTATGTGGGGAACCAATGTAGGCCCTTCTATGCTGATAGCATCGGCCAGTGCCGGTTTCACAACCGGTATCGTCTCCGGGAACTATGCATGGTATGCATTTGTATTCATTTGTTTGCTGGCTTTTGTATTTGGTCCGCGATATTTGGGAGCAAAAATTACCACTTTGCCTGAATTTATGGGATGTCGTTTTGGACAATCTACCCGTAATATACTGGCATGGTATACAATTGTAACGATCTTAATTTCATGGCTGGCTCTGACCTTGTTTGCCGGAGGGATTCTTATCCGTCAGATATTTGAAATTCCTGTATGGCAATCAGCTCTTATACTATTGATTATTTCTGCTTTTTTTACGATGGCGGGAGGCTTGAAAGCCGTAGCTTATACAAATGTGTTCCAGATGTTGCTTCTTATTTTAGTTTCTGCGGCATTGACAATTGTTGGACTGGCAAAAGTTGGAGGTGTTGAAGGATTAACAGCCAAAGTCCCTGCTGACTTTTGGAACCTGTTTTTGCCGAATGATAATCCGGATTTTCCATGGTTGCCCATATTGCTGGGTTATCCGGTAATGGGAGTCTGGTTCTGGTGTACCGATCAATCAATGGTGCAACCTGTTTTGGCAGCTAAAAATTTGACGCAAGGACAATTAGGCACTAATTTTACAGCATGGCTAAAGATACTGGATGTACCTTTGTATATTCTTCCCGGTATAATTTGTTTTGCATTATATCCAGAAATAAATAATCCAGATGAAGCATATATGACGATGGTTACCAATTTGTTTCCTATAGGAATGGTCGGTTTGGTAATGGCTGTATTAGCCGCTGCATTAGTAAGTACTATTGGTTCGGCCTTAAATGCCTTAAGTACAGTCTTTACTATAGATATATATCAAAAGAAGCATCCGAATATGTCTGAACAGAAAATGATAAGGGGCGGACGTATTGTGACAGTTGCAGGATCTGTTGTTTCTATGTTGATATGTATTGCCATTGACAGCATTAAAGGTTTGAATCTATTCAATGTGTTTCAGTCTGTTCTAGGATTTATCGCTCCACCCATGTCTGCCGTATTTTTGTTTGGAGTATTCTGGAAACGGACAACGGCCAGTGCTGCCAATTTTGCGCTGACCGTAGGCACAGTTGTCAGTATGACTATAGGAATACTGTATTTATGGGTTTTCCCTGTAGAAGAATATACATTCTGGCCTCATTTCATGATGCTTTCCTTTGACTTATTTGCAGCTATTTGTATAGGAATGGTTATTGTTAGTCTGTTTGATAAAAATCCGCAAGGAAATCAGCTTGATTTTGGAAAAATAGAAAAACCTTCTTTATATGTTGTTGCTTTGTGGGCATTGTTGATAATCGTAATGACAGGCCTTTATATATTCTTTAATGGCCATTAAAAAAGCATGATTATTATTTATTTTGATAATCCCTGAGAGCTGATATTATGATTCTCAGGGATTATTTTTTATCTGGTACTTGGTCCAGATAAATATCTGTATGTAAGTGTAAAGGCCAGATATGGAATCTAAAGATAATATAAGAAAGATCGTATGCGTGCTTATAAAAGACACTGTTTTATATAATTAGTATTATGTTTAATACATAATGTGATGGAAAATTTCGGATTCTTCACTCTCTTTTCTCCTGTTTATTTCATAAGGGTATAAAAAATTCCGCCCAAATATTGCTTGAGCGGGATTTTTTCATGTTTATTATTTACAGACATTATCCCAGCCGGAACCTGGCGGTCACCTTTGCTGTAGTTCTTTTCTCTCTATTTCTTCCTAATTATTCATTAATTTTTCTACTTCTTTGAATTCTTCTCCCATATTGAGTTTATAATAGATTGTATAAAGCCCGTTTAGCCATAATTCTTTTTTGTCTGGCTGAAGACTGCGAACTTTTTCATAATACGGCTTGGCTTTTTCATAGAATTCCTTGATTGTAGCTTGTTCCTCTTGATATTTAGGATCGTCAATGTCAGATACGGCTTTTTCACCATATTCAATAGCCTGCTGGCAATAACACAGACCTAAATTGGAATAAGCTTCAGCATAATCAGGATCAAGAGAAATTGCTTTTTCGTATGCGGGTATTGCATTGTTATAATCTTTCATATTCTGATATAAATATCCTTTTACATACTGATAAAATGCAGAATCACCATTTTTGGCAATCATATCATCGGCAAATTCAACAGCTTCCGCATATTTTCCGGAATTTGAATAATAATCAATTAAATGACCAAAGAAGAAAGGATGATCAGAGAATCTTTGCATGCCTTCTTTTAAGGTGTTAATCCATTGGGCTGTATCACCTAATGCTTTATATGCGCTTGCTTTAAATTCCATTGCAAATTTCCCGTTTTCAACATCTTGTGACGCTAAATCTACATATTTCAATACATTTTGATAGTAGTTTTTTTCTGCTGTCTCATCGTTTTTAACTCCTGCATCTTGAGCCATTTTAGTTGCAGCCAGAGAAGCATAATAGGCTATTGTCGGGATCATACTGTCAGTTGCCGCATAGTTTTCGTCTTTCAGCATAGGATAGTCTGAAGAATCTATGTATAAGCTGAAATAATCATATGCTTCAGAATCTTTTCCTTGATTGAAATAAAACACACCGCCATTGATTAAGTTTGGGCGGTTTTGTTTTAATGTGGCGGCATTGCTCTTCCTGAATTTGATTTTTATTTTTCCTTTTTCATTGGGAATTTGTTCAAGCTCATCACACTTGTTAAAGTATTCAAACATTTTGTATGTACTGCTGTACGTTTTAACGGTATCAAAAGCTTGTTTCAGGTATGCTTTTGTATTTTCGTCTTCATTAATTTTTTGCTGAATATAACCCGCTGTGTTCCAAGTGTCAGCATCAGATTTCGTTTCGTCATTTGTTAAAGCTTCATTAATCAGTTGTTCTGCTTCAGCAAATTTTTTGGCATCAGCTTGTCTTCTGGCTTCTTTTACAGCCTTAGTCTGTCCGAAAGCAACGCATGAGGCCATTAATACGGCTACAGATAATAATGTTTTTTTCATAATCTTGATAATTAATAGTTATTCACTCAATTATTTATGTTTTCTGCTGAGTTTGCATTTTCATTGGAATTGTTTGTTCCCGGTCTATTGTCATTTTTTTTGAGGCTCTTCTTCATCAGCCTCTGTATTTACCTTACATACAGATGCTATCTGATCATTTCTTTTCTCAAGATTTATCAGACGGACACCCTGAGTAACACGTCCCCTGATGCGTACGTCAGAAACTTTCAGGCGTATGGTGATACCGGATTTATTTATAATCATTAAATCGTTTTCATCGGTAACACTCTTGACGGCAACGAGCTTCCCCGTTTTCTCAGTGACGTTTAACGTCTTGACACCCTTACCACCTCGATAGGTCTTGCGATAATCTTCAATATCAGAACGTTTTCCGTATCCTTGTTCAGACACAACCATTATAGATTCTTTGTCTGGATCTTTAATGCAAATCATTCCGACAACTTCATCACTTCCGTCTTCGTCAAGTGTAATGCCTCTTACACCGGCCGCAGTTCGTTCCATTTCACGTACTGCGCTTTCATGGAAACGTATTGCACGGCCATTCCTGCTGGCAATGATTATTTCATTATCCCCATTGGTCATTCTTACTTCTATCACTTTGTCATCATTGACAATATTGATTGCGTTTACACCAGTCTGTCGCGGACGTGAATACCGTTCCAGGCGTGTTTTCTTTATAGTTCCGTTCCTGGTACAGAATAACAAATAATGATTGTTTATATATTCCGGATCATTCAGCGTTTTTACACGTATAAATGCTGTAACCATATCATCCGAATCTATATTCAGAAGATTTTGTATGGCACGTCCTTTTGAATTTTTGGAACCTTCAGGAATTTCATATACTTTTAACCAATAACAACGTCCTTTCTGTGTGAAGAAAAGCATTGTATTGTGCATTGTTGCCGGATATATGTTTTCTACGAAATCTTCATCACGGGTCTCACTTCCCTTAGTTCCGATACCTCCCCTATTCCGGACACGGAACTCAGATAATGGAGTACGCTTGATATATCCTAAATGCGAGATAGTGATAACCATCTCATTATCAGCATAAAAATCTTCAGGATTAAATTCTTCGGAAGAGTAGACTATTTCAGAACGGCGTTCGTCTCCATATTTGTCTTTTACTTCAATCAACTCGTCCTTTATAACTTTCTTGCAAGTCTCTTCATTTGACAGAATTTCTTCATAATATTCAATCTTACGCTTTATATCTTCACATTCAGCGTGAAGCTGATCTTGCAATAAGCCTGTCAGCTGTCTCAAACGCATTTCTACGATGGCACGCGACTGGATTTCAGTAAGCCCAAAGCGTTTCATCAGGTCAGTGATGGCATCATTCGGAGTTTTTGCGGATCGGATTATGCGGATAACTTCTTCAATATTGTCGGAAGCTATGATCAAGCCTTCCAGTATGTGCGCACGTTCCTTAGCCTTACGCAGATCAAACCGGGTACGACGTATCACAACATCGTGACGATGCTCTACAAAATATTTGATGCAATCTTTGAGGCTCAGTGTTTTTGGACGCCCATGAACCAATGCGATATTATTTACGCTGAAAGATGTTTGCATGGCTGTCATTTTAAACAGCTTGTTTAATACAACACTTGCATTGGCATCTCGTTTTACATCTATAACAATGCGCATGCCTTCACGGTCAGACTCATCGTTTATATTTGAAATTCCATCCAATTTCTTTTCATTGACAAGGTCGGCAATACTCTTGATCAACTCGGCCTTGTTGACATTGTATGGAATCTCGTTAACGATAATTTTGTCGTGCGTGTCTCCTGCCTCAATTTCAGCTTTAGCACGCATGACAACCCGGCCACGGCCGGTTTCATAGGCATCACGCACTCCATTGATACCATATATATAACCGCCTGTCGGGAAATCAGGGGCTTTTACATATCGCATCAGTCCGTCTGTATCGATATCATTGTTGTCTATATATGCCATGCATGCGTCAATGACTTCTGAAAGATTATGTGGAGGCATACTGGTGGCCATGCCTACAGCAATGCCCGAAGCCCCGTTTACCAGCAGATTGGGAATGCGTGTCGGCATGACTGCCGGTTCTTGTAATGTATCATCGAAGTTATTCTGAAAGTCTACAGTCTCTTTGTACAGGTCCTGCATCATTTCCTCACCCAGTTTTTTCAGGCGGGCTTCGGTATAACGCATAGCGGCGGGGCCGTCACCGTCAACGGAGCCAAAGTTTCCCTGTCCGTCAACCAAAGGATAACGCATCGCCCAGTTTTGAGCCATACGTACAAGAGCTCCGTATACCGATGAATCTCCATGAGGATGATATTTGCCTAAGACTTCTCCGACTATTCTTGCTGATTTTTTGTAGGGATTATCTGATGTGTTGCCTAATTCTATCATACCGTATAATATACGGCGATGAACCGGTTTAAATCCGTCTCTTACATCTGGAAGGGCTCTCGCTACAATAACCGACATTGAGTAATCAATGTACGATGTCTTCATTTCTTCCTCGATGTTAATTTTTATAATTCTGTCTTGTTCAATCATTAAAATGAATATTAATTGTATGTCTATAATAATCTCATAAAAATCATGCTAAGATAGATCTTTTTTGTGAAATTGAGAAGATTTTTGGTTGAAAAACTAAAATGTAGCCTTTATAGTCTGTTTTGTTTTGCATGACAAACATCCATGATAAATATGCTCATAATTTGCTTATGGAATACAGTTTTTTCTTTTTAATGGCACATTATTTGTAACATATTCTATATATTATAAATAAAGTCTGTGTATATTTGCAAGTACAAACATAATGAGGGTAAGATGTGATATGAACAATCAATTCTCACAGAAAATATCAGAAATACTGATTTGCAGCAGGCAGGAAGCACTTCGTTTGCACAATGATCATGTCGGTCCTGAGCATTTGTTGCTGGGATTGATTAAGGGAGGTACAGGAAAATCCATAGAGATATTGCGGCGTTTTTACGTCAATCTTGACAATATTAAAAGTGAGATTGAGGCAATTGCTGACAATACAGAAAAGAATGTCCCTTTTATTAACAGCTGGAGTGCGGGGAATGAGATAATTTTAAATGAAGTCAGCGCACGTATTTTAAGATTAGGTATTCTGGAAGCCAGGCTGTTGAAAAACGACATCGTAAGCGATGAGCATTTGCTGCTTGCAATATTGAAACAGCATGATAATATAGCGGCAAAAGTTCTGGAAAAGAACGATGTGACATATAAGCTTGTGTTTGAGCAATTGTCGTTAAGGCAACAGGAGGATATCAATGCCGGAATGGGAACTTTTGAGGAGGATGACGATGAGGAAGACGCCCCGAAAAGCAATGGTAACGCGTTATCGGGAAGCACGGGAGGGAGCAATGCGCAGACCCGGACCCAGACACGCCGTCCGGCAAATGACACGCCGGCTATTGACATGTTTGGTATGGACATGACAAGGGCTGCGGAAGAAGGAAAATTGGACCCTGTTGTAGGGCGTGAAAAGGAAATAGAGCGTCTGGCCCAGATATTAAGCAGAAGGAAGAAAAACAACCCGATACTGATTGGAGAACCGGGAGTTGGCAAATCGGCAATTGTTGAAGGGCTGGCTATGCGCATTGTAGAAAAGAAAGTATCCCGTATCTTATTTGACAAGCGGGTTGTATCACTGGATATGACATCGGTTGTTGCCGGGACAAAATATCGCGGACAGTTTGAGGAACGCATCCGCTTGATTCTTAAAGAGCTGAAAGAGAATCCAAATATTATTCTTTTCATTGATGAAATCCATACGATTGTCGGAGCAGGATCTGCCCCGGGCTCAATGGATGCCGCCAATATGCTAAAACCGGCGTTGGCTCGTGGAGAGATACAGTGTATCGGAGCTACGACACTTGATGAGTATCGTACATCCATTGAAAAAGACGGCGCTTTGGAACGCCGTTTCCAGAAAGTTGTCGTAGAGGCGGCGACTGCTGAGGAAACCTTGCAGATACTGGAAAATATCAAGGATAAGTACGAGGATCATCATAACGTGACATATACCCCTGATGCGTTGGAGGCGTGTGTTAGACTGACCGATCGGTATATCAGTGACCGGAATTTCCCGGATAAGGCAATTGATGCGCTCGATGAGGCCGGCTCACGTGTTCATCTGACCAATATTACGGTTCCTAAAGAGATAGAAGAAAAGGAAAGGAGTATCGATGAGACGCGAATGCATAAGAACGAGGCTGTAAAAGCCCAGAATTATGAATTGGCGGCAGGATACCGTGACAGGGAGAAACAGATGTATACAGAGCTGGAGGAAATGAAGCGGAGTTGGGAAGAAAGCCTGAAAGAAAACCGGGAAGTAGTTGATGAAAGCCAGATTGCGGAAGTCGTTTCCATGATGTCAGGCGTGCCTGTCCGGCGTATGGCGCAAACCGAAGGCATCCGCTTGAAAGGAATGCGCGGTGAGTTAATGAAAAAGGTAATAGCTCAGGATACGGCGATAGATAAGCTCGTGCGTGCTATCCAGCGCAGCCGCATCGGCCTGAAAGACCCTGGCCGCCCGATAGGCACGTTCATGTTCTTAGGGCCTACAGGTGTCGGCAAGACATTGCTGGCAAAAGAACTGGCCAGATATATGTTCGGGTCTGTAGATGCGATGATACGTATTGATATGAGCGAATACATGGAGAAGTTTACTGTATCGCGTCTTGTCGGAGCTCCTCCCGGATATGTGGGATATGAGGAAGGCGGACAGCTGACCGAAAAAGTGCGCCGGCATCCCTACTCTATAGTTTTGCTTGATGAGATAGAAAAAGCACACGGCGATGTCTTTAATCTGTTGCTGCAAGTGATGGATGAAGGAAGACTGACTGACAGTAATGGCAGGATTGTCGACTTTAAGAACACTGTCATTATCATGACTTCGAATGTGGGTACGCGTCAGTTGAAAGAATTTGGCAGAGGAGTAGGCTTTTCTGCTCAGATTCATGATGATAATGACAAGGAATATTCAAGAAGTGTCATACAAAAGGCCTTAAACAAATCTTTTGCACCGGAATTCCTGAACCGTGTGGATGAAATTATAACATTTGACCGGCTTGACCGTGACGCGATCAGGGTTATTGTGGAAACTGAGCTGCAAAGATTGCTTAAACGCGTTGACAGGCTGGGATACAAACTGGTTATGGCAGACGATGTGAAGGACTTTATAGCGGATCACGGAACAGACTTGCAGTACGGAGCGCGTCCGCTTCGAAGGGCAATCCAGACATATATGGAAGACGGCATATCTGAATTGTTGATAAACAATGAGATAGAATCAGGAGCCGCTATATGTGCAAGAATTGACGAGAACGATAAGGACAAGCTTTCTTTTTCCGTGCTGTATTCACCGGAAACTGTATCATAAAATAAAGGGGGCTTGTAAAATAATGACAAAATGTCAGACGAATAATCGTCTGGCATTTTTTTTGTGTAATCAGCATTGTTATATAAAAATAAGAGATAAACTAAATATTCAAGATTATGCAGAAAGGAAACATTGGGGTTACTACAGAAAACATATTCCCCATAATTAAAAAGTTCTTATATAGTGATCATGAAATATTTCTTCGTGAGCTGGTGTCCAATGCGGTGGATGCTACACAGAAGTTGAGGATTCTGGCGTCAAAAGGTGACTTTAAGGGTGAGACGGGTGATCTTACCATACACATCTCTCTCGGTAAAGATACGATAACCATATCAGACAGGGGTGTCGGACTCACTGCGGAAGAGATAGACAAATATATCAATCAGATAGCCTTTTCCGGTGTAAATGATTTCCTTGCCAAATATAAGGATGACGCCAATGCCATAATCGGACATTTCGGATTGGGATTCTATTCGGCTTTCATGGTGGCAAAAAAGGTGGAGATCATTACACGCTCTTATCAGGAAGGCGCGCAGCCTGTAAAATGGACATGTGACGGTAGTCCGGAATTTACGCTGGAAGAAGTGGAAAAGGACGGCCGCGGTACGGATATTGTACTTTATATTGATGATGACTGCCGTGAATTCCTGGAAGAGCGCCGCTTGTCTTCACTGCTTGCCAAATACTGTCATTTTCTTCCGGTATCCATCGCGTTCGGAAAGAAAAAGGAATGGAAAGACGGGAAGCAGGTTGAAACGGATGAAGACAATATCATAAACAATACAACGCCTCTTTGGACCAAGAAACCGGCTGAACTGAAAGATGAAGACTACAAGAGCTTCTATCGTGAGCTTTATCCAACGGCCGACGAGCCTTTATTCTGGATTCATTTAAATGTGGATTATCCGTTCAATCTGACAGGCATTCTGTATTTTCCGCATATCAAGAGCAACATTGACTTGCAGAAAAACAAAATCCAGCTGTATTGCAATCAGGTATACGTTACCGATTCGGTAGAAGGAATTGTTCCCGATTTTCTGACGCTCCTGCATGGAGTCATAGATTCGCCCGATATACCTTTGAATGTATCGCGTTCATATCTGCAAAGTGATTCCAATGTGAAGAAAATATCTGCCTACATATCAAAAAAAGTTTCTGACCGGTTGCAGTCTGTTTTCAAAAATGACCGGAAGGACTTTGAAAACAAGTGGGATGATATCAGGATCTTTATCAATTACGGAATGCTTACCGAGGAAGACTTTTATGAGAAAGCCTGCAAGTTTTCCCTGTTTAAGGATACGGATTCCAAATATTACACATTTGAAGAGTATCAGACCTTGATCAAAGGCGAGCAGACCGATAAGGAAGGCAATCTTATATATTTGTATGCCGGCAATGCGGAGGAGCAATACAGCTATATAGAAGCTGCAAAGAACAAAGGATACAATGTCCTGCTGATGGATGGCCAGCTCGATGTCGCCTTAATCGGCATGCTTGAGCGTAAGATAGAAAAGAGCCGTTTTACCCGTGTAGACAGCGATGTTATTGACCGCTTGATTGTAAAGGATGATAAGGATACGGCCGTTGACAAGGACGAACGCGAGATTCTTTCAAGTGTATTCCGTAGTCAGCTGCCTAAGATAGAGAAAATGGAATTTAACGTAGAAGCCCAATCGTTAGGTGAGAGCGCCGCTCCTGTCCTGATAACGCAAAGCGAATATATGCGCCGTATGAAAGAAATGGCACGTATACAGCCGGGCATGAGTTTTTATGGCGAGATGCCAGACATGTTTAACGTGGTTGTAAACGTTGACAATAAGCTCGTGCGGAATATACTGGAGGGATCTCAAAATGAATGCGCGGCCGGACTGACGGCGTTAAATCAGACATTGGCGGAACTGAACAGGCGTCAGGAGGAATTGCGTAAGTCACAGGATGGCAAAAAGGCTGATGAGATTCCTGTTGCCGAAAAAGATGAGTTGGACGATGTCGAAAAGAGGATCTCAGAAGAAAAGGCTAAGAAAGACAGTCTCCTCGCAGAATATGCCTCAAGCGACAAGACCGTACATCAATTGATAGACCTGGCCTTGTTACAGAACAATATGCTGAAAGGTGAAGCCTTGAATAAGTTCATCAAGAGAAGTGTTGAGCTGATCGGGTAATCAATGAGGCGTTCTTGAACAATGCCGCAAAGCCTTTTATGTCATGAAGATTTTGCGGCATTGTCTTATTTGTCTGAAAATGACAGACATTATCTGAAAAAAGTCATTTCTTGTTCCATATTGTCAAAGTTTGCCTGAAAAAGCTGTTTATAATTCTGAAAAAAAAGCTCCGGATGTTTGGCGTTTATTACAAAAGTACGTACCTTTGACGCTGTTGAAAGAAAAGGGTTGCGTAACCCGGCTGGCAGAACTCCCTACGGGGCAGGTTACAGTCTGGATGTTGCCGCAATCATTTTTGAAATACACGGTTTTCTGGCTCCTTAGCTCAACTGAACAGAGCATCTGACTACGGATCAGAAGGTTATAGGTTTGAATCCTATAGGAGTCACAGATTTTGGTTTCGGCTCCTTAGCTCAACTGAACAGAGTGTCTGACTACGGATCAGAAGGTTATAGGTTTGAATCCTATAGGAGTCACTTAA
The DNA here is from genome assembly GCA_964444735.1 of uncultured Bacteroides sp. Lineage (GTDB taxonomy): Bacteria > Bacteroidota > Bacteroidia > Bacteroidales > Bacteroidaceae > Phocaeicola_A. The sequence goes on from CAYUIJ010000002.1 coordinate 74,060, forward strand.
AATGCCCCGTTTTCTAATCAGGGTGAGGGTGGATCTATATTATAGCCGGCCGGAATTGACCTGCGAAGGAATATAATAAGATAAGAAAGTATGGGTAGTCTTGTGTCTGTCCGCGAATATCCGGCTGCTGTCTGTTCCGGCACCGGGGCAAGCACAGAGACATGCGTCCGTAAACAAAGGAGTCTCTCTCCTCTCCCCCCCTATGGAAGGCTGATACCGGAAACAATTCTGTCAGGTTAAAAATATGTTAAACGGGGGGGGGTAATGACAAAGCACTGGCTTTACGGAACAGAACGTCCTTGGGAAAAGTGGATAAAAGGCTTTGTTGTCCGGGCTTGAGGCGACATGAAAAGAACGGACGTAACCCGCCTGAAAAAATTTATGCATGTAGAAAACATGTTTAAAAACATGTTTATTTCCTTGTATAAACTTAAAAAAGATGTAATTTTGCACGCTGCAATATTTCAAGTGATGACTTATTGTAACAAAACTAATAACCCAAAAATACGCGTAACATGAAAAAAGAGAAGCAACGCCTATGGCCCGCAAGAAAAACATTGCTGCCGTTAGCGGGATGTCTGTTTGCAGTCCAGGCAATGACGGCATCCGCACCGAGAGAAAGAATTTGTACTTCAGTTTCCGGCGAAGTACTGCAATCCGCGTTCCTCACGGATTTGGATAACAAAATTACCCCCCCCCTCCCCTCTTTTGGACAAGACGATGAGCAGCCCGTTATTATAAAGGGGCATGTCACTGACAAGCACAAGGACCCGCTGCCTGGCGTAACCATCCGTGTAGTAGGCACTCCGCTGGGAGGCATCAGCGATGACAAAGGGGATTTTTCGTTCAGACTGTCTGTCAAGAAAGACGCCCGCATCGTACTTGAGTTTTCCTTTATCGGCATGGAAACCAAAACCATCACCTATAAGGGAGAGGAATATCTGAAAATCGAGTTGGAAAGCGGGTTTAACAAGCTCAACGAAGTTGTTGTCACCGGCTATCAGCAGCTTAACAAAGAAAGCTTCACAGGCAACGCCACCATTGTCAACCGTGACGAAATACTCAAGACAAACAATAAGAACGCCATTTCAGCCCTCCAGGCTTTCGACCCGTCTTTCCGTATCCGCGAAAACACAATGTGGGGTTCCGACCCGAACTCCTTGCCCGAGATAAACATCCGCGGCGAGTCGTCCATCGGTCTGGAAAAAGGGCTGGATGTCGAGCAGCAGCGGCGTACCCAGCGCACCAACCTGCAAAACAATCCTAACATGCCTATCTTTATCCTTGATGGCTTTGAAGTGAACGTGCAGAAGATTTACGACATGGATGTCAACCGCATTGAAAGCATGACCATCTTAAAGGATGCGGCGGCCACAGCCCTATATGGCTCGCGTGCCGCCAACGGCGTGGTGGTGGTGACAACCGTGGCTCCCAAGCCCGGCGAGATGCAGATCAACTATAACTTTACCGGAGGCGTTGATCTTCCGGACCTCTCTGACTACAACCTGTGCAATGCCTACGAAAAGCTGGAGGTGGAGCGTCTGGCCGGTATTTACACCTCAAGCGATCCCTCCCAGCAGGTCATGCTTGACAAGCTGTACTATACCCGTCTGCGCAACATACAGCGGGGCGTGGAAACCGACTGGCTGGCCCAGCCCCTGCGCAATGTCTTCAACCATAAGCACAGCCTCAACATGCAAGGCGGTGTGGAAAGCATCCGTTACAGCATAGACCTTAGCTACGACAGTAACGAAGGCGTGATGAAAGGCTCGCACCGCTCACGCACGGGAGCCGGCTTCACTCTTGACTACCGCTCGAAAAAATGGCTGCAAATCCTTAACCAGATTACCTATGTGCGCACATCATCGGAAGATTCGCCCTATGGATCGTTTGACCAATATACCAGACTGCAGCCCTACCTCACTCCTTATGATGACAACGGCGCACTGAGCAAATACATGTACAACGGAATCACCGAACAAGACAACCCGCTCTGGAAAGTGCGCAGCCTGAACAGCTTCGCGGGGAAAGGCATAACCGAGAGCTTTACCGACAATCTTAGCGTAAACATGCTCTTCGGCAAGGGATTCCAGTTCAAGGGGCAGTTCAGTATCAACAAGGATCTGAGCAAGAGCGATACGTTCAAGGATCCCGAAGATCCTTCCTTCAGAGGGTCTGTCGATGAGGAAAAAGGCTCGCTGGCACGCTCATCGGGCGATTCATACAGCTGGAACCTGAACGCCATGATGTATTACAACAACTCTTTGGGCAAGCACTTCATCAACGCCACGGCCGGTGTCAACATAACCGAAAGCGCGAACGAGAACACCGGAATGACGTTTACGGGCTTCCAGTTAGGCAACATGAACTCGCCGGCGTTCGCCGCCAAACAGCCTGACAAGACCAGTATCAGCAAAACCAGAGATCGCCTGGTAGGCTATCTGGCCTCCATCAACTATTCCTACGACAATATCTATTTGTTCGATGGTTCGTTCCGTCTTGACGGATCGTCCAACTTCGGCAAGGACAAGCGGTTCGCTCCTTTCTGGTCTGTCGGCGCGGGTATTAACATCCATAACTACGAATTCCTGCGTAACAGCCCGATTGTCAACATCCTGAAACTAAGAGCCTCATACGGCAGCACAGGTAATGTAAACTTTCCGGCTTATTCGGCCATCACGACCTACAAGATCGACAGCAGCAACTGGTATTTCACCGGTCCGGCCACCAGCCTGATGGCCTTGGGCAACCCCCGTCTGACGTGGGAGACCACCAACACTTTCGATGCAGGTGTCACGCTGGCTTTCCTTGACAACCGCCTTTACATCGATGCCTCGTACTACCACAAGAAGACGGACGACATGATTGACGCCATTTCCGTTCAGACTTCGTCAGGTTTTTCGGAATATAAAGTCAATTCAGGCTCCATCCTGAACGAAGGCTTCGAAATCGATGTCAACGCCACTGTTTTCCGCAACAAGGACTGGATGGTGACCCTCAATGGAAATCTGGCATCCAACAAAAACACCATCAAGTCTCTCGGTGCCGAAATGAGAGCCTACAATCAGGAAATTCTTGATGCCTTCAACAACAAAAGCCAGGGAACTTATGGGGATCTGCTGAGCAGCCCTGTCATCCAGTATTACGAAGGAGCCTCCACCACAGCCATCTATGCCGTCCGCTCCGATGGAATAGACCCGGCAACCGGCAAGGAACGCTTTATCAGGAAGAACGGAATGCCTACTTATGTGTGGGATGCCAATGATCAGGTGGTTGTGGGTGACACCAGCCCCGATGCCCAGGGAAGTTTCGGCATCAACGTAGGCTGGAAAGGCTTCTACGTCAACGCTTCGTTCCTGTATCAATGGGGCGGACAGACTTATAACGAGACCTTGCTGAACAAGGTTGAGCGAGCCGACATACAGAACTCGAACGTTGACCGCCGCGTGCTGACCGAGCGTTGGAAAAAGGTAGGAGACCTCGCGCCTTATTACGATATAGGAGCCACCAATGAGACACGCCCCACCTCGCGCTTTGTTCAGGACTACGATTTTCTGCGTTTCAACAGTCTGTCGGTCGGCTATGACTTTGAGCTGAAGACCATAGCGCGGTTCGGCTTAAAGAATCTGGGTATACGTTTCAACGCCAATGACCTTGCTTTCTGGTCAACAGTCAAGGAAGAGCGCGGTTTAGGGTATCCATATTCCAAAACATTCAACTTTACAATCAACATTGGTATCTAAGCACATAAACTTACTCAATTATGAAACGATTATACATCTCAATGTTATTGACGGCTTCCGCCCTGCTGGGCGCGTCATGCGACAACTGGCTGGACTTGCAGCCCGAAGGCGAAGCGACTCACGATAATCTTTACAGCACCGGATCGGGTTACCGTACGGTACTCAACGGCTTATACCGCAACATGGGCAAAAAGAATCTCTACGGCTGCCAACTCCAGTTTGGCCTGGTTGACTGCATGTCACAGCAATACGATTTAACCGATAACAACATAACACAGGATCAGACATGCGTCAAAGCCGGAGAATTCGACTACAATGACTACAACGTGGTAAGTGCCGCCGGAGGTGTATGGAGCAGTGCCTACAACATTATCGCTACAGCCAACGACCTGCTGCAGGAAATCAAGAACGCCTCTCCCGACCTTTTCGAATACGGCGAGACGGAACGCGGCCTGATTGAAGGCGAAGCCTACGCGTGCCGCGCCTTGCTGCACTTTGACATGCTGCGTCTGTTCGCACCGGCTCCGGTCAACGATGACGGTCAGGCCTACGTGCCATACGTGGATACATATCCCGATATCACGGCATCCCGCATTCCGGTAAGCGATTTCCTGAAAAAAGTCATTGGCGACCTGGAAGAGGCACGCCGTCTGACCAAGCCGTTCGACACTTCTGACGAAGGCATCGAAGCCAATGCCACGGTGAGTTCCCGCTACGCCAAATCAGTGGGCAACCTGCCCCAGTTCCTGTGCGGACGCGGGCACCGCCTGAGCTACCATGCCATTACGGCACTGCTGGCCCGTGTATACCAATATGCCGGAGGCACTGAATACGAAAGACTCGCCTTTGAATGCGCCAATGAAGTCATCAATCAAAAAACGGCTAATGACCAGCCCTACTATTACGATGACTTCACGGGCATTAAATCAAACATCCAGGCAGGGCAGTCCCCAACGGCCCAGTTTGACAGCAAGGATGATCTCAAGGCCAGATCCAGCCTGATATTTTCGGTCTATAATGAGGATTCGGCCGAGGAGAACAGCCTGGACTACTATTTCTACAGGCCTGAAGACGGGGGAGGACTGACCAGCAGCAGCTGGCTGCCGGTGCGCATCGACATTCTGTTTGGTGACGAGGCGGCCAGCGACCTGCGATCCGCACAATGGCTGTTTAATGGTGACGGCATCCATTACATATCGGGCAAATGGTATATGAACCCCACCGAAACCGTACGTGATGCCAATGCCAATATCCTGCCGGTTATCCGTCTGACGGAAATGATTTACATCGCTGCCGAGTATCAGGCGAGAAACGGCCTTTTCACCGAGGCTTACGGACTATTGAACAGACTGCGCCGTGAGCGCGATCTGGGCGATCTCCCCCAGCAGTCCACATGGGAGGGATTTCAGGAAGACCTGATCAAGGAAGCACGCCGCGAATGGATTTCTGAGGGGCAGCTGTTCTACCTCTACAAGCGTCTGGATGCCGTGGTTCCCGTTAAAAACCGGACGGAAGGAGAAGTGACACGTCGCCTGACGCGGGCCGAGCTCAGCCTCCCGGTACCCAGTGACCAGATTAACTAATTGTCAAAAAAACGCCAAAACTCTCGAATATATGAAATACACCATATTTACATTATTCCTTATAGCTTTTGCAGGCCTGTTTCAAGCCTGCTCCAAAGATGACATTGAAGTATTTCACGGGAAACAGCAGATCTACTTCGACAAGTTCTATATAAATGCCATCGCTCCGGGCACCGAAACCGCCGACTCAACGGTGGAATCGTTCGGAATCTATCCGGAGGAGACGCAGCAGATCAGTGCCAAAGTGGTTGTATGCCTGTCAGGCACTATTCCTACAGAGGACATACAGTTCCAGCTGAAAACGGCGGAAGGCACCACAATGGAAAGCAGCGAGTATTCGCTTGACGACTTCTATACCTTTCATGCAGGAAAAGTCACTGGCAGCTCAACCGACATACGTGACACCATTGAAATAAAGCTGAACAGGAGCGGCCGTCTGGAAAGTGCGGGCGAGCAAGGCATACGCCTCGTTGTGGAGCTGGTTCCCAACGACAAGGTGGATTTAGGGCAGTATGAGCGCCGCCGGGCAGTTATTGTGAGCACCTTGTATCCCGCACGCCCGGCATGGTGGGATCCCGGCACCGACATTGGTGCGGAAGTCATCTATACCCTCTTGGGTGAGTATTCACCACAGAAATACATCCTGTTCATGCAACATGCCGACATTGACAACGAAATGTCTGAAGAACTGATTACCCACCATCCGGACAGAGCTCTCGCATTGGCGCGAATCTTTAAGGAGTGGCTGGTTGAAAACCTCGGTGATCCGGAGAACGGGGCTCTGTACAAGGAAATCCTCGACTCCCTGCCCTAATTGAAAGTCTAATTTATTAAAACGTATTCCAATATGAAACGACCTGTATTATTGACGGCATTGCTCTCCGGCCTGCTGCTGGGGGCGTGCTTTGATGACGATGGCAATTACGGCTACAAGCACCTTGACGCTCCCGTCTGGAAAATCAACGACAACGAAGCCATCAGTATTTCCTGCCGTGAGGGAGCGGATGAGGAAGTCTATTTCAATGGCGGCGACTATTACACCTGGGGAGATGCCGATTCGCTGCAAAGGGCATCTGAAGTGCGCTACGAATGGAAAATCAACGGTATAGTCATTGCTACCGAGCCCAGTGTAAGGATGCCTGTGACCGAGTTCATTCAGAAAGCCGGAATCACTTCGTTCGGGAGTGACATCCCCGGCAGTTTCGCCATTATCGAAAAAGAAACGGATATCGTATACATGGTCTCGGTGCGTGTCAGTATCTCCAAGATCCACGGCATAGGCGACTGGGTAGTGCTTTCCGAACAGCCGGACGGATCGTCCAAACTGTCGTTTATCAAACGCCGGAGTGTGCAACAGGAAAACCAAAGCAGACAGTATTATTTTGAATTACAGGACAATTACTACGAGGAAATCAACGGCAGCGGCATTCCCGGATCGCCATGGTCCATGGCCTATTCCTATGGAGCCACCAACGTCAGCGAACTGGGTTCCTTGAGTGTATTGACATCGCAGGGAGCATACGAAATCAATCCGGAAACCTTTCTTAAGGTGCAGGAAATAAAGGAGGATTTCTCGGGCACCCCTCCCGATGACCTGATCATCACCGACCGTCAGGACGCTTGGGGAGGTTCGAACGGTACAGGCGGTTTGCTTTCGCTCATCTCAACGCAAGACGGCCGCGTGTTCACCAAGACAATGACTAAGAACAATCTGGGCGGAAGTTTTATAAGCGAGCCTTATGTGGCCGATGAGAAAGGATACAAAATCACCGGCTTTGGCAGTACCCGGACGGGCTACACGTGCGTTCCCTGTTATGACGAAAAGAATCACCGCGTTATGGGTGTCTTCTTCCAGCAAAGCGGAGACTCTCAAGAATATTTTCCAGGTATGAGTCAGCCTGTCGGCCCCCAGTTCATGATCTCAAAAATGTATCCTCTCAGGCAACCGTCTTTTCCCGTAAGCGGTGTGCCGCCAGTGGAGAACATGCCCGATGACACGGAAATCCTTTCCATCGGCATGTGCGGGAACTACTATTACGGTATGGGTTTTTCAGGAACAGATTATTATTTGATAGGAATGGTTTACAATACGCAAGGCCGCACCATGCTGGGCAAGTGTGCTGTCATATATGATAAAAACAATGCCGGACTTTTAGGAGATGTTCCTAATGTCAACACCCTCCGTGAATTTCCAGGAGGAAACCTTGACAGGTCATCGGTCATTCTGTTTGTCTCGTGGTATAGCAGACAACACCGTTTGCTGTATTCCAAAGGAAACAAGGTGTTCTTTTTAAACAGCAATAATGACTATGCTCAATCATTGTGCATCGAGCTTCCGGACAGCAGTGACAAGATAACGTGCATGAAATGTGGAATTGTCTTAAACTATAACGAACTGCTCATCGGCACGGAAAAAGGAAAGATCTATTACTACGACAGTATAAACAACGCAGAGCCACAGTTGCGCTCAACCCTTGACGTGCAGGGAAAAGTGGTCGACTTAAAGGAATTATTCGATTATGAACATGGCGATTCCGATAAAGATAACTATTAAAAGGATGCCCGGTGCATAGTGAGCATTGACGGTATGCGGCTGCACCCTCTAAGGTCAGGTTTCGGCCTGGCCTTAGAGGGTACGTGAAGAAGGGCAATGACACGGACCGTCCGGCCATGCAAAGACTAAACGCCCGGGACAGGCAGATAAAGGGTTCTGCCGCCTGGCCTGAGGCAACATAAAAACTGACAGAACCCGCTTTTACCTATGCTTATGGAAGAACCTGTTGTCAAAGTCAGTCATCTGTCACACCGGTACAGTGTCCAGTGGGCAATCAAGGATATCAATCTTGAAATTACCAGACATGGCATTTACGGACTGCTTGGCTCCAACGGTGCCGGCAAGTCCACCATTATGAACATCATGTGCGGGGTGCTGAGGCAGACCGGGGGTGATGTCCTTATACGCGGCTACAGTATCAGCAAGGATCCGGTGGAAGCCAAGCGCCGTATCGGCTTCCTGCCTCAGACTCCTCCGCTTCATCCGGATCTTACTGTGACCGAGTACCTGCAATATTGTGCCTCGCTGCGCTACATTGACCGCCGCGACATACCCAAGGCCGTTGACGATGTACTTGAGCGTTGTCATCTGGGCCATTTCCGCAAGCGGCTTATCCGAAACCTCTCAGGAGGTTACCAGCAGCGTGTGGGCATTGCCCAGGCCATTATTCACAACCCCGACTTTGTAATACTTGATGAGCCTACCAATGGTCTGGATCCCAACCAGATTCTTGATGTCAGACACCTCATTAAGGAAATCGCGGAGAAGCATACCGTGATACTTTCAACCCATATCTTGTCTGAAGTGCAAGCCATTTGCAACTATATTTACATGATTGAACAGGGCCGTCTGGTTTTCGCAGGCACCGTAGACGAGTTTGACAATTACATTGTGCCCGATTCGCTGTTTGTCAGTCTCATGGCCATGCCATCCGTAGAAGAGCTGCGCAGAGTGCCCGGCGTGCTTGACGCCGAAGAACTGGGAGGTCCCAATTACCGTATCAGGTTCAACGACTATCAGGAAGTGACCAGCCGGCTTATTGAAACCAGTGTCGCCTGCAACTGGTATCTTACCGAACTCTATGTCGAAAAAAGCTCAATGAACGCGGTGTTTGCCGAATTGTCCAAAAAGAAATGACAACGAAATCCTGTTCCTGAACAAGATAAGAATCCTTAAAGAAAATTCATATATGAGAATCATTTACAAAATAGCCAAGACCGAGTTGCAAATTCTGTTCTTCTCGCCCATTGCATGGCTCATCCTGATATTGTTTACTTTCCAGACAAGCATGGACTTTGTCAATATACTCGACCAGTTCATACGCAACAAGGCCATGGGATACCCCTTAATGAACGTCACCAGCTCGCTCTATGGCGGATGGGACGGAATATTCGTGTCCGTACAAGGCAGTCTCTACTTATATATTCCGCTGCTCACCATGAATCTGATGAGCCGTGAACTCAGCAGCGGTTCCATCAAACTGCTGTATTCATCGCCTGTCACCAACGCGCAAATCATTTTGGGCAAGTACCTGTCTATGATCGCGTATGCCTTAATTCTGATCGCTGTTTTAACGGTTTACGTGATTTATGGAGCCTGTACCATTGATCATTTTGACTTGCCTTTCGTTCTCAGCGGCTTATCAGGCTTGTTCCTGCTGACAGCCACGTATGCCGCCATCGGTCTGCTGATGTCAAGTCTGACCTCCTACCAGATAGTAGCCGCTGTCGGCACCTTGGGCATACTCAGCCTTCTTAACTATATCAGCGGATGGTGGCAGGATGTGGCTTTCATACGTGATCTCACTTACTGGCTGGCTCTTCCGGGACGCTCCATGCAGTTCGTACAAGGCATGATTTGCACCGAGAACGTACTTTACTTCCTGCTTGTCATTGCCCTTTTCATAGGGATGGCCATTCTGCGCCTGCAATCCCGCCGCCAGAAAAAGAGCCGGACACTTGTTTGCGGGCAATACATGGCCATTTGGGCACTGGCCCTGTGCATCGGCTATATCTCATCGCGCCCGGCCATGAAAAAATACTATGACGCCACGGCAACCAAAGCCAACACAATCACTCCCAACAGCCAAGACATTGTGGCCCGCCTGAAAGGCAACGTGACGATTACCACCTACGTCAACCTGCTTGATAAGTATTTCTGGATCGGAATGCCCGGACGCGTCAATGATGACCTTAAAAGCTTTGAGCAATACCTGCGTTTCAAGCCCGACATCAAAATGAAATATGTCTACTATTACGACAAGGCCAGCAACCCCTCATTCGACCAGCATTTTCCCGGACTGACCGTTCAGGAAAAGTTTGAAAAAATGATTTCGATCAACAACTTTGATCCCGATCTCTTTCTTACTCCCGAAGAATTCAAAAAACTGGGCGTAGACCTTTCGGGAGAGGAAAACCGCTTTGTCCGCCAGATTGAATATGACGGCAAGAAAACATTCCTGCGCGTATTTGATGACAATATGATTTTTCCTACCGAAGCGGAAATCTCAGCCGCCCTCAAACGCCTGGTGATGCGACTGCCCAAAGTAGGATTTCTCACCGGCCACGATGAACGCCCGACAGACAACTATGGCGAACGCTCATACAGCATATTTGCCCAAATGCGCACGTTCCGCCACTCACTCATCAACCAGGGATTCGACTATACGGACGCGACACTTGCTCAGGAGATTCCCGATGACATTGATATTTTAGTTATAGCCGAGATGCGTGAGCCTTTGAATGATACCGAACAGGCCAATCTCGAAAAATACATCGCACGCGGCGGAAACCTTCTTATTGCCGGAGAGCCCGGACGGCAGTCGGTCATGAATCCGATAACCGGGCCGTTGGGCGTGAAATTCATGGACGGCCGCATTGTACATCCCACCGTGGAATATCCGGCCGATCTCATTTTAGCCGGGCCGACACCTGAATCCGGCCGGCTGACTTACTGGTTTGAACAATTGTACGGCCGCAAATACGGCATTGTCATGCCAGGCGTTGTTCCGCTTGAATACACCACCGACAAAGGATTTGACATTACCACCGTGCTACAGACCGATTCCGCCGGCTACTGGAACGAACTGACCACCACCGACTTTATTGACCAGACGGCTGAGCTGAATCCCGAAAAAGGGGAAGTCGAAAAAATGTACCCATTGGCACTTGCCCTGTCCCGTCAAGTGGGCGGAAAAAGACAAAAGATTCTCATTACAGGCGATGCCGACTGCATCAGCAACGGTGAAATTACCCGCTCACGCCCCGGCATACAGGCTTACAACTACTATCTGATTTCAGGTGGTTTCCATTGGCTGTCTGACAATGAAGTCCCTGTAGACATCCGGCGTCCGATCGCTCCCGACACCAGCATACTGCTTACCGAAAGCAGCCTGTCAGTCACACGTGCGGTCCTGATGTGGGCCTGGCCGGTAATCATGCTGCTCACCGCCGTCATCATTTGGCTCAGACGCCGGGGCAGGTAATTCACTTAAAGATTTAAAACGACATGGCTTTTATCATAGACAAGCAAACCTTAAACGACCTGAAGATATTCGGGACTGTACGAGGCAGTTCCATCTACGGCCTTTTCAATACTACCCGCACACGAGGAGGATCGGACATCCTTGAGGAGATGTTCCGCTATCCTTTGTCGGACGTTGACAAAATCAACCGGCGTGTGGCCATTATCCGGTTTTTCATGGACAGGAAAATCCGTTTTGACTTTCACAACGACTGGTTTGACACTATTGAGCACTATTTAAGCAATACCGATGAACGTACTCTCCTGCATCCTGCAGGCGATACGTTCCGGAGGCGCCTGAACAGCTATATCGGAGCCGATGTGGAATACCGGCAGATACACAAAGGCGTAGTAACCTCAATAGCCCTTGTCAATGCCGTCCGCCATTTTTTGCGGCAGCTGGGCAGTGTTGAAGGAGACTATCGCGAAGAAACCGAGAACTTGAGACGGATTTTGGATAATCCGGCCTTTTCATGGATACCCGATGATCTTAAAGTCAAAAAACTCACGTACAAGCAAACGGCCCAATACGATGACATTCTGCGCTATAAGGGGCAAGAGGCTTTCCACAAACTGCTGCGACTGCTCTACAACATGGATGTATATGCGGCTATCGCCCAAGTGACCGACCGGCATCATTTTGTCTTTGCCAAGGCCTTGCCGCCCGGTGACAATATCCTGCGCATTGAAGACCTGCGACACCCCTTGCTTGAAGAAGCGGTTCCCAACTCCATCCACATGAACGCCATGCACAATGTGGTATTTCTTACCGGTGCCAACATGGCCGGAAAATCCACCTTTATGAAATCGTTCGGCATTGTGGTATATCTGGCTCACATGGGATTCCCCGTGCCGGTACGGCAGATGGAATTCAGCGTGCGGAACGGCATGTATACCACCATTAACCTGCCCGACAATATGAGCTTGGGATACAGCCATTTCTATGCAGAAGTGAAACGGCTCAGGAAAGTGGCCGAACAAGTGAGCCGCACAGACAATCTGATTGTCGTTTTCGATGAATTGTTCCGCGGTACCAACGTCAAGGATGCCCACGAAGCCACCGTGGAAGTAATGAAAGCCTTTTCCCGGAAACAAAACTGCCTTTTCATGATTTCGACACACATTATCGAAGCCGGAGAAGACCTTAAAAAGGCTTGTGACAACATCAAATACGCATATTTGCCCACCGTGATGCAAAACGGGCATCCCGTCTATACCTACAAACTGACGGAAGGTATCACCAATGACCGTCACGGCATGATGATTGTCAACAACGAACATATTATAGACATCTTGAAACCGAAGCTATGAGTTTTACAGCAGACAAACAGACCCTTGAAGACTTGAACCTACTGGGAAAATATAAAAGCAGTTCCATTTATCATATTTTTGACAAAACGTCCACACGCGGCGGCGGACTGATATTGGAGGAAATGTTCGGGAACCCGCTGACCGATGCCGGAGCCATCAACCAGCGCAGCTCCATTTTCCACTCGTTCATGGAAGTGCCATGTACTTTTCCGTTTGAACCCGGCTTAATTGAATCGGCGGAATACTATATGAGCACCCCGGCTTTTGCCAATCGGTGCGTCAATATCCTGCGCATGTTTCACTGCAAAGCCATGATGTACATTGCCGCCAACCGCATGTACGAGCTATTGATGAAAGGCTTAGGCGACATTATCGAACTTTTCAACAATCTGCATGGCTTTTGCGCGGATTTACGGCACAGCCATCCTGCCTGCATTCCCGTTTGCGATGAAGTGGAAAACCTTTTGAACAGTCCCTGCATGGTGTGGATAACCGAGAATCGTGGCAAAAAGCAATTTACTTTCAGACAATTGGAACGCTGCCATCATCGACTGCGCGTCAAAGGTTACCGGCAAGTTGAGCGTCTGCTGCAAATCATTTACGAACTGGACGTGTACATCAGTGTGGCCCATGCAGCCAATGAACGGCACTTCACCTGCGCCACGGCCTCGGATCCATCCGAAACGAACAACAAGATTGATCTGACCGATGTGTTTCACCCCTCGGTGCGCGGATCCAGAGCCAACAGCATTTGCATCGATCATCGCGGCAATGTGCTGTTTCTCACGGGTGCCAACATGGCCGGCAAGTCAACTTTCATGAAATCATTCGGCATTGCCGTATATCTGGCCCACATGGGATTTCCCGTGCCGGCCGGACGCATGGAATTTACCGTGTATGACGGACTATACACATCAATCAATGTATCGGACAATCTCAGTCTTGGCTACAGTCATTTCTATGCGGAAGTACTCCGGGTAAAATCCATTGCCCAAGAAGTCGCTTCCGGCAAGAACTTAGCCGTTATTTTTGACGAGCTGTTTAAAGGCACCAATGTCAAGGATGCCTATGATGCTACCGTAGCCGTTGTCAAGGCCTTTGCCGGTTATCACAACTGCGCTTTTATCATTTCCACGCATATCATTGAAGCCGGGCAGACTTTGAAAGAAACATGCGACAACCTCCGTTATGCGTATTTTCCCACTGTGATGGATGGAAAGATTCCGCGTTATACCTACCGGCTGACCGAAGGCATCACGGCCGACCGCCATGGCATGATGATTATACGCAATGAAGGCATTATTGATATCATTAATGCAAGTGCCCACTGAGAAAAGCCTTTCTTATTCAGACTGCCAGATATATGCTCTTACTCCCCTGATTTTCGGGAGTGCCAGTTTATGTCTTCTCAATATCTGACATTCAGATCCTGCAGGATCTGACGTATT
>CAYUIJ010000003.1:0-13997 GCA_964444735.1 uncultured Bacteroides sp.
GCACTTTAATACGGACGATGCAAGCCAGTTTGAGAATGCCGCCAAAGAATACGTCGCCAAATGGAAGAACCGCTTGAACGGTGGCACATACACAATGTACTTCAATGAGAACCGATACAGTGAGGGTATTTTCAGCAGTATTTATGGTGTTATAAATAAGAGGTTTTCTCCCCGGATATTCCCTGCCGGTATGGAAAGCGTCAAGGCACTTCATAAAGAATCGATGACCTATTTTACAAATAAGAACTTCAAGTCACTTTCGCTTCAAATGTTACAAAAACGTACTCGTGACGATCTTTTATCGTTTGGAGGTAATGTGCGGCCTACTAAGCAAATATTCATGGATGGAGAGAACAATCTCGTTAACGATGCCTGCGAACTTACCAAAGCCGCACAAGCCGGCAATTCATGGCTCAATACTGTATGTAAAGAGGTTGACTCGCTGATGGAAGCCGCTAAGAAAAAGTACGCTGACAGATTCTCTCTTAGCGACATTCTTGCTCCTTTGATGCGTCCGCCATACGGGTTGTTCGCCAATCCTGCGAACTATGCCGTTCTGGGCTATGCTTTGCGTAAGCATAAAGAAGATCTCTTCAATCCCAGCACTTCTCAGCCGGTAGGTGACGAGAAACTCAACGACATGATTGAGATTTTGCTTAAGATGTGGGATGGCGGATCAAGCGAGAAAAGCAACAAATTGCTTCTTCGCTTTGGTTCTGTAGAAGAACGGGAGCTTACAAGTATTTTGAGTGAAGTATTCAACCTCAGCAACGTAAAGGGCGTCAACATGACCGACTTGAGGAGCCTTACATACGCTAAATGGTGTATCACAGAATTCTGTAAGCAGATTGTCAGATATCCTCTTTGGTCATTGCTGTATTGTGATAAGATTAAAGACAGTCCAAACTGCAAGAAAGCACTTACAGATTTGATTAATCTTTTCAATCAAGATGATAACTATTCATTGGCCAAAATCAAGGAATTGTATCACGAAATCAAATCCAATCAAATCGATCTCTACAAACTTCTGGCTAAAGAATCTAATTACAAGGAGGGCTTTGACAAGTTTCTTCAAGGCATCAAGGATGTGGAATTGAAGCCTGAATGGATGGACGAACTTTATGAGGAGCTATCTCACATGCAGTCTGAGATTGCATTCCGCAGAGAGGAGGATGTAAAATCGTGTGTCACGTCGTTTTATATCAACAAGATTAAGCCGGTACCTGATTCTTCTGCCCCTGTAGATCCCGTTGTCCCTATTCCGGCAATCCCGGTTCCTGCACCGGACCGGATTAAACAGGCCAAGAACCTCGTCAAAGGACAGACAATGCCAAGTATGATGTGGCAGAAGGTAATACTCGACATGATTGACAGCCATCCCGAGGTTTCTCAGTTCCTTATTGACTATCTCGGCAGTTAAAAAGGCATGCGTTTATGGACACGTCTGAGAAAGTAAAAATATTCAATTCATTCGATGGTCTTACTCAGGAGATAATCCGTGACAGAGACAATCGCGACATGCTGGCTCAACGCTATGCCGTGCGTTTTATCATGCTCAATAACTTCAATGAGTTCAAGAATCTTGCCAAGTTTATGGCAAACATAGGTGTGGATTCCTTAGACCTGGAGAATCTGATAAGTGAAGGCGAGGATGACGAATGGATAACTAAGGATACGTTGAAAGATGCTATAAAGGCTTGTAAAACGACTGTCTTTGTAACACCTTTTTCTGAGGTTGTCAGATTCTATAATGACGATGATTTTCGTGGATTCTTCAATGAAATCATGCTATTGGAAGACATCCGCAATCCACAAAAACGTATTTATGTGCCGCTGATTGGCCTGCAGAACCGCTTTACTGATTTCTTGAATCACTTTGCCCGCATACAGGAAAGTGCTCCAATATGGAGATTTGACGCTGAGCCGCAATCAGTAGAGGTGTTCTTCGCGAAATATAAAGATTTTGTACTCCCCCCTTACAGTACGGTACAATGTCAGCTTGGTTCTCTGAGAGAGTGGCTCAGGTTTTGGAAAGTCCAAGCCCCGCAAGAACGCCTTGTCTGCACCTCTATGCCAATATCGGCTAAGTATAAGTACTCAAAGCCCGACAATATTTTTAATTTCACCAAGATTGCCAACGCTTATGAGTTTATGACTAAGTTTTTGGATTTGTCGTTCCCGTTCAAGTATCATGAGGAAGAGAGACCGTTTTGGGAAGATTTTCTGAGGCATTTGAATAAAGCCGCGCTATCTGCATTTTCGTTTGAGACATTTGTACGCAATTTCTTTAACAAGGTAAAGTTTGACGCCTCTGATGTTATCATGGAATGGGGTAAGGCGGCTAATGGGCCATTCAGCCGATGGCTGCTAAAGAATTATGTCCGGCATACCTCTTTTGCGGAATCCTGTCCATATTTGAATCTTTGTATTGATTCTACCATGAGTCTTACAGACGAGTATGAATTGACTAAAATGGTTGCGACCAGAATCCTGTACGACGGCATTCCGGAAAATAAGCGGGAAGACTTTGCCAAAGAGCGCAGACAGATTATTCTGGATAATCGCTGTCTTTTTGAACGGACTCTTGCACAAAGTGATCAAGACTGGTTGTTCAGTAGAATCAAGGAAATATTCCAGGGGCAAGACAATCTTGGTTATGCTATTGACATTTGTACCGGTCTGTATGATTTTGAAAAGAAACTGCTTATGGGGTGGTCTGTTCATTATCCTGATAATAAAAAGCTTCATGGCGCGATCAAAGATCTGTATCCTGAGTTTTCAGCATATCAAATAACCAATAAGCCCTCTCACTTTGATTCAACCTGCCAGTGGTGTATTGACTATTTTAAAGCATATAAACAAGCCAAGCTGGAAGACAGATATAACGACGCCGTATCCGGTATAATTAAAACGAAGAATAGCAATGCGGCCAATTTCTACCAATGGTATTATGAATTCGGACGCACCCGGGACGTTCTTTCTGAAATGAACACCAACTTTGCCTGCCTCCCGGATAAAGTGTACTGGATTGACGGATTAGGCGCTGAATTCTTGTCATACATCATATATTGTATTGATCAGGAAAAGAGTGACATGAAAGTGATACGTTCTCAGATAACCCGTTCTGAATTGCCCACATCTACTCACCACAACAGATTTGAAGGCGCCAATGTGGAGAAATTGGGAGCTTTGGATGAATTAGGCCATGACTCTCATGGATATAGACAATATGATACATTAAGGGAAGAACTGAAAATCATCAAGAATATTGTTCATGAGATTATAACGACCTCAAAAAAGCATAAATGCACGATAGTGATTGTATCAGACCATGGCTTAAGCTGTTTGTCACGTAAGGCTCTGTCAAAGAAGTATGACGGAAAGTTTGAGCATGAAGGCCGTTATATAAAGACATCTGAAAATGCTCAGACCGACCCTGACTATTTAGTACACAAAAATGAGGAAGACGGTATAACATATAAGATTGCATTAACGCATTCTTCCTTATCGAAGGCGCCCACTCACCAAGTTCATGGAGGCTGTACTCCTGAAGAAGTGCTTGTGCCGTTCATTCTTGTTTCCAATAAGGATGTCACGACACATATTGTCAACTATCAGATCAAAGTGTCAACAGGCGATATCATGCTTTCTAATCCTTCCGTAGAGATTTCAGTCATTCCCGAACCTGCAAGTGTAACGCTGACATGTGAAGGAAAGATTTATAGAATGAGCCGGGTAGGAACAAGATGGACAGCTTTGCTCCAGAACATAACCGAAGGTTGTCATATTATTGATATCCGGCCGGAAGGCGCCACAAGTACTGAATTGAAAATTAATGTTATCGGTATTGGCGGCAATACGGATATTGATGATATGTTTGACTTGTAATATATAATGAGTACAATAGGCAAAAAGATAAAAGAAGTATTCGGCTCTGCCGCCGTCTACAAGAACCCTGCAAATTATGAGGCGTTCAATGGAAGGAATCTGCCGTCTTTTGTAAAAGATTACCTGATTTCCACACACATAGCAGCTGATGGCTCATTCAGACGTGAGGCATTGGTTAGGTTTCTTGATGCACATATCCCTAAAGACAACAGCGCAATCCTGGCTCGTCTTCGCAGGGGTGAGACACTCACACTGCTAACGCGTTTTGTGGTTACGACAAGTCTCGCCCAAAATAAGACCAGTTTTCAAATTCCCGACATGGGTATTAAGTCGGCCGATACTTTGATTCCCGACTATCTAATCGGAGAATATCCTGATGATTTGATTGATGGGGAGAAATGGGGTATCATGAAGATAGTCTATATCTCTCCCGTGAATAACGAAAGGGGGCATGTGGAAATGGTGAAATTCAAGCCGTTTCGTCCTATGCAAAAATTGGATTTAGATTACTTTCGCAGATGCCGTACCCAGTTTTCACTGAAAGAATGGATTGACGTGTTGATTTCTGCCATGGAATATACGCCAAGCGCCTTCTGCGGAACGACACAGAAATTAGAATTTCTGACTCGTCTGCTACCGTTCATAGAGCCACGCCTTAACTTAATAGAATTAGCTCCTAAAGGTACAGGCAAGAGTTATGTGTTCGGCAACTTGTCAAAGTTCGTGTGGCTGGTTAGCGGCGGTAAAGTGTCACGTGCCAAACTGGTTTACGATAAATCAATAAAAGCTCCCGGTATTATGCGCTTCTATGATATGGTTGCATTTGATGAAATCCAAACCATCACATTCTCTGACAATCTGGAGATGCAATCGTTCTTAAAGAATTATCTGGAATATGGCCGTGCCACCATTGACAATTATGAGTTTATGTCAGAATGCAGCCTGATGCTCTTAGGCAATATCCAGTTGACCGATAATAACGAGCCGTTGAATTTCAGATATTTTGATTCATTACCTGAAGTCTTTAGGGAGTCTGCCCTTTTAGACCGTTTCCATGGTATGATTGAAGGATGGCTGCTGCCTCGCGTCACTATTGATATGGCGTTGCAGGACTGGACCTTGAACGTGGAGTTTTTCTCAGAGGTCTTGCATCAGATGCGCACGGAGTCTGTTTACTCTCACATCGTGGATGACCTCGTGGAGATTCCGCAAGGTGCGGATATGCGTCATACCAAAGCAGTGAAACGTATGGCTACCGCTTACTTGAAACTGCTTTTCCCGCATGTCACTTCGACCGGACAGATTGACAAGAACGACTTTAATATGCTATGCTTACAGCCTGCTATTCGCAGACGTGATATTGTCCGCAGGCAGTGCGGCAACATTGACGCCGAGGCGTCATTCTCAAAACCTGTGCCTGAATACAAAGTGTTGGATTTATAAAAGTTTTATTTATGAGTAAATTAGATGATTTGCATACGCTAAGGTTGCTACTCTCTGAGTTTAAATTACCTGTCAGTTCCATTCTTCATGATGCGATCAAGGAGAAGGAAGAGGAACTTATGAACCTGTCAGAAGGTCCGGCAGATATTTCTATCAATGAAATTGACAGGAAAATGATGCCAGATGTCACATCGGAAGAAATTGAAAGTTTTAAGGCAAAAAAGAGAGCTCCGTCATTTCTGCGAGTATACAGAGCTGATGGTACCTCTATTGAGGAATCAAAAGCTGCTGATACAATGTTGAAAGTCATCAAAGAAATCGGCGCTGATAGGGTTTATGCTCTGAAAATACCAATGGATGGAATGCATCTTGTTACGAAAGGCGGCAATCCTCAATACCCTTCAGATCAGCACGATGCCGGTAATGGATATTTTGTAAATATCCATAGTAGTACAATGGAAAAGAAACGCCAGCTTGAGAAAATTTTTAAAGCTCTCGGCCTCAATTGGAGAGTAGAAATTGCAAACAAGGAAAAAGAGGGGCAGTATCTAAATATCGAAGCGATGCCAGATGGCAATAAGCCGCTGCCTCAAGTCACTGATTACAGAAAACTCGAAGATTATGTACAAGAGTTTGCGAATTTGTCTGTCGGCTTTGTTCGTGGCAAGAAGTCGCCACATAAAGCTATTCTGCTATTAGGTATCATGCATCTGATTGAAACCGGCGTTATAGAGGATAATAAGATTCTTTTGGACAAGGCAATTCCCGATTCGTTTATATCCTGCTGGAAGAAACATTGCAGTGAAACAAAAGTGCCTTCTGTATGGATTCCGTTTTGGTTTATGAAGAGCGAATCTTTTTGGCATTTCAGAGCTGCGGAAAGTGATGACATTCTTCAGGCATTACCGGATTTCGCCGGACACCCTTCTATTGGCCAAATGAGATTGGTAATCAAGTATGCATATTTTGATGACGCATTGTTTACGCTGATGCGTGATAACGAATGCAGAGAAAAATTGAAAGAAGTATTACTCAAGCACTATATAGCCAATTTGTAGCGGCCTTTATGTATGATTCTTCCATGGAAAAGACAAGAGAAGCGTTCGTGTATTAACGTGAGTCTGATGAATCATAAATATCTGTAAATCGGGGATTAACGAAAAATAGTTGTAACTTTACAGCACTCAGAACACAGTATTGCGAACAGTGTTTGCTATGTGCCCGAAGATACCGCCGCGTACTGTTTTTTCTCCAAAAGCCTTGTATAAACGTATAAAGAACAACAGGCTCCCGACTTGCCTTGTTTTGGATTCATCGAACTCACGTTACAGTAAATATTTCTCCGATGTGGTCAAGTTGTTTCTTTCCTAAGGAATCACTGAAAAAATATTTTGTATTGACGTGGCAGGTCCGGCTGTTTACTCCATAGGGATCCGCTATCCGAACGACAGTATAGTCATACGTAAAGAAAGGCACTCCCCTCCGGTATGTCTGCCATCCGGCAATGCCGGACATGCAAAAAAAGACCGCTCCCTCCCGTATTGGAAAATCCTGTATGATAACACGCTCTTCTGGATAGCCGTATCCCTCTTTCCTGGCTATCTCTGATGTACCAAACAAGAAAAACATAACAGAGCCGAAACCGGGACTCGAACCCGGGACCTATTCATTACGAATGAATTGCTCTACCAACTGAGCCATTTCGGCTTTTCCAAAAAGTATTTGCAAAGATAATACATTCTTTGAAAATCAAAGAAACAATCCGGTTTTTTGCGCTTTTTTCTTTTACCGTTCTTCCGTTTCCCGCTTCTCTTTTAGAATCGACATTAAGACACGCAGGCATACGAACAATCTCAGACGGAATTACAAAAGCCGCATACAGATCCTTACAGCACAATATAAACATTGCCGGCCATCGGCAAAGACTCTAACCCATGATGGAAGCTTTACCATTATAGCCAATCGGAACCGGTTTGCAAAAGGACACAATGATATCGCCATCGGGCTTGCAAACAATCACGTGACAAAGTTTCCCGCAATATGTTTCCCTTTGACTATGAATCAATGCAAATTATACCTTATCTGCCGTTTCCGCATTATCAAACTGCATGATGGCCATCTGACGTTTGAACACTTCTTTAAAGGAAATAATAGTCTCAGAACGTGACAGGCCCAAAGGCTGCAGTTTATCATAAATAATACTCATCAAATCATGATTGTTGCGCGCATAGATCTTAATAAAAAGATCATATTGCCCGGTGGTGACATGGCATTCTACGACTTCCGGAATTTTCCGCAAGGCTTCTATCACTTCATACGAATGCTCGGGGTTTTTTAGAAACAAACCGATATATGCACAGCTTTCATATCCTATTTTTTCAGGATCTAAAATAAATTCAGAGCCTTTCAGCACTCCTAAATTAACCAGTTTCTGAATACGCTGATGAATAGCCGCTCCCGATACTCCACAGGCACGGGCCACTTCCAAAAAAGGAATGCGGGCGTTATCCGCTATCAAACGCAAAATCTGCTCGTCTATAGAATCTAATTGATGATATCCCATTTTTCTATATGTGATTATTTTAATCACAAAAATAGAAAAATATATGGATTTATAAAATAATCAGCACATAGCACATCAAATAATTTAAGTTTTTCTTCATCTCCGTTACATACTTTTCCTCCCCCCCCCACGTTTTGGGGATCAATATAGTCATCAGAATCTCCCGTACGGTTTGGAGCAAAGGCTGTGCGTTTTTACTATCAGGACTCCATGCCTGTTCTGTATCATAGCCGGATTAGAGCCCGCTTGCCGCAGTTACAAAAACAACGAAGATTTCATAACAACAAAGTTGAAGGCGCGGTTTTATTCCAGTACAATATAAGCAGATTTGAGACGGCTTCTCATACAACCAGATTTATCAATTATTCACTTTTTTGCTCTTTTTCAGGATTTTCTTCAAAATCGGTAATTCCGGCACTAATCAGAATGTTATACCACTGAATAATTTTTTTAATATCACTGGCATGTACTCTGTCACGATCAAAATTGGGCAATACCTGAACAAAAAAATCCTGTAATTCCGCAGTACTGGCTTTCTTGTAATCAAAAGCCACAAGAGCTCCGTTCTCTTTTGCTTTCAAAGAAGCCAGGACTTGAGTCAAAGAGACATTGTCATCATCCGTATACATTGAAATGTCACTTAATGAAGTGACTTTTTCGCTGGCATAAACCGGCATGCGCTTTTTATTTGAATCCAAAGTCTCAACAATCAACATGTTTCTTCCTTGAGACAATAAACGGTATAATCCGGGTTTTCCGGCAACAGACAAAATAGTTCTCAACATAATCAATCTTATTTTTTATACTGACATATATTTAATTTTCGGGCATATCCAAAACCGGATGACAAAAATACAATGTAAAGAAGCAACATGCAACGTTATTTCAAAAAATAACTGTAAATACCGAAGATTCTTAATTCTTGGAACGTCCTACAGCACGAATGATCTCCAAAACCTGGGGAATCAACAAATGCTCGTCATCATTAGAAACGACAAACTGTACCTTGTCATATAAAAGCTGTTCATCTGTCTGATACTCCATTCTGGCGCGTATCTGCTTTTCTTCGGCATTATCACGCAGCATTGCCCGCCTTACACGAAGTTCCAAAGGCGCGGATACCAGAATGGTCTTATCGACCAGCGCGTCAAATCCCGACTCATATAAAATGGCGCACTCCACAGCAACCATCCGCCGCTTGTTTATGAACCGGCCCGCCCATCGTAAAAAATCCTGTTTTACTACAGGATGGACAATATCACCGACCTTGCATGCATGTTCCGGAGAACCAAAGACATAACCGGCCAGTATGCTCTTGTCGAGAGTGCCATCTGTTTTGTAGACGCCCTCCCCTGCCAACCGTATCAGTTCCTTACGAATGCGTTTATTCTCAAGAATCAGTCTTTTAGACTCATCATCCGTCTGATATACCGGTATATCCAGAACATTCAATATATGGGACACAACAGACTTTCCACTACCTATGCCGCCGGTAATCCCTATCCTAATCATTCCGCACTATCCGCTTGTTCAATAATAAAATCAATGTCTTTGGGCTCTATCCGGATATAGGAGGCTTCTTTAGGAGCTGACCTCAGCCTTACATGATACTTGTCTGTACATTTTAACAGCTCATCATAAGCGGCCGTTATGAGAAAATCGTCTGCGTTCACTTGATTGAACTTTGAGACTCCTATTCTAAAAACAACAGATATTATTGAAGGAAACGTTTTAAGAGTCTTGTTTGCCGGGAAATTAACAGCGCGTATTGGTACCTCCAGTCTTTTTTCCGTATACATGTCTGTGCACAAAGTAACATCAGCCGCCTCTGGCACAAACTTCACCCCTTTCATTTTTTGCAGCTCCACTTGCTTACGTATGGTATCCGACAAATTTTCAGAAGATATGTTCTGAGTATACACGGCTGTTATCGTATCCAAGACATTTTCAGGAGCGTAAACCAAAACTGAATCCGGATCTATCCGCACTTCAGACAAATAATATAACTTTTCTGTAGTAATATCCTTTTGCAATACTATGGGCACTTTCTTAGCCTCACCATAAGTATAGACAATATCAAACGCCTCAGGCTTAATGGAACTAATCTGAGATGTAACCATCAGCTGAGAGGCAACCGACTTCTGATATGAGGAAGACTCTATTCTGTTGGTTCCTTTCTCATTTACCAGCTCCTTAAAATCTACAGTCAGCGGATAAAAGGTAAGAGCCAGCATATAATCAAGCAATACCGTACCTTTATCTTTGACCACAACCTGAATGCTTTCAGGAGGAGGCAGAGTCATGACTACATTTTCAGGTACATTTTCCAAGCAAAACGGTATTGTAAATTCCGCCTCATACGAATCATTCAGTTTTTGGAGCAACCAAAAAAATGAAGCGACGAAAAGAAAAAACAAAAAAATCAGAAACTTCCTGCATTTAGGAGTAAGCAGGAAGTTCCTGACAGAACATAACGTCCGTCGGATAAATATTCTTATATTTCTTTTCCCGGACATTCGTTTTTCCGTTTAATTATTTCGCGCTATTCTGAGTTGCCGCAACATCTGCAAAAATAGAATTGCGATCAATCCTGATTTTTACATTTGGAGCTATTTCCAATACAACCACATTGTCGTCCAATTCCTTGATTTTACCATAAATGCCTCCGGCAGTAACCACAGACTGCCCCGCTTCCAGATTCTTACGAAACCTCATTATTTCTTTTTGTTTCTTATTCTGCGGACGGATCATAAAGAAATACATGATGGCAAAAATAACAACCATCATAATGATAAACGACAAACTACCGCCTCCTGCCTGTAATAACACTGTCATTAAGTTCATAATCTTTCACTTTATGTGTTTTTAATCTATATATAATTAAATCAAAACAAATATATATCAATTTTTTATCAGCTTATTGTCTTTTTTTAATTGATTAACAATTGAATCCAATATCCCGTTTATAAAAGCCGGGCTCTTGGGAGTGCTATATGCTCTGGCCAATTCCACATATTCGTTAAGCGACACGCTTATCGGTATATTGGGGAAGCTTAAGATTTCGGCAATGGCAATCTGCATAATCACCTGATCCATAAAGGCAATACGCTCAAGATCCCAATTCTTTGTATTCTCCGTCATCAAATGACGATAATAATCGGCGTTTAAAATTGTGCAACGGAACAAACGGCTGGCATATTCCTGATCTTCCTTATCCTTAAATTCCGGCAATAATTCCTGCTTCGCTCCGTTCTTTATATCAAAACGCTTGATTGTTTTCAAAACAAAGGTGTCTACTATTTCCTTGTCATCATTCCAATACAGGCTTTGATCCTCCAATACCACATCCAAATCCTTATTATTAGATATCAGATTCTTGTATATTTTTCTCCATAACTCGCGATCTTCTGTATAAGAGCGGTATTCATTGGCCATATATTCCTGATAATAATCCGAAGCCGTAATCTTTTCGTATATGGATCTGACCAAGTCGTCTTCATTATTCCAGTTTTTTTTCTGCTTCGCCACACAATATGAAAACTGTTCGCTTTTTTCCAATTGAAGAATAAACCTGTTCTCCACGAACTTCATATTCGGATTCAGATCCTCAGGCGAAGGCTTCAATTTCTTCTTTCCGGCCAATATACGTTCTTCGGCATATTTTGTTATTGCGATCATCAAAAGCAATAAGTAAATGTATAAGTCATACGCTTTACTCAGGCTGAAAAACAATTCTTTTTCCGCAGTATCCAGGTTTTTACCGCCGTTCTGATAATACGCATAGACAATCTGCACGATTTTCAAACGAATAAGGACTCTGTTAATCATAATTTTAATATTTCGGCATTAGAAGCCGCTAAACTACATAAAATATCCATCCCTATATAATTTAATGTCAAATTTTTAGAAGTTGTTTTGAATTTTAACAAAAAGTTTTATGCAACGGTCGCCTCAGGCGGGTCCCGTTAGTCCGGCAGGCATGGTTTAACGGATATTCAGTGGCATACAGGGATAAAAAGCGGACGAGCCCGCGCTGTATCAATCCCGCTGTCATAAAATGAGAATCCGGGCGCCCGGATTAAAACGCGCTGATTTAATTCCGCCGACGGCATGAGTCTGTTCCCGTTTTTTTTACGTATCTTTGCCGTACCAACTGAAAAAAATGAAACGTACAAGTCATGAGCCAACAATACCCATCCGCCTTACTGGAAAAAGCCGTGAATGAATTTGCCAAGCTGCCGGGAATCGGACGAAAGACGGCAACGCGCCTGGTCTTATATCTGTTACGTCAGGATACCAAGGACGTAGAGTCATTTGCCAACGCGCTGCTCACGCTGAAAAATGAAGTAAGGTATTGCAAAGTCTGTCATGACATATCAGATTCCGAGATATGCCACATTT
This sequence comes from uncultured Bacteroides sp., assembly GCA_964444735.1. GTDB lineage: Bacteria > Bacteroidota > Bacteroidia > Bacteroidales > Bacteroidaceae > Phocaeicola_A. The sequence continues at coordinate 12,296 of CAYUIJ010000003.1, forward strand.
GCAATAATCCCTTGCGGGACTCGTCGACAATATGTGTCGTGGAAAACATACAGGATGTAATGGCGGTAGAAAACACCCGGCAATTCAAAGGGCTGTACCATGTGCTGGGAGGAGTCATATCTCCTATGGACGGAATCGGCCCGTCAAGCCTACAGATCAACAGTCTTGTCGAAAGAGTGGCCAAGGGTGATGTCAAGGAAGTCATACTTGCATTGGGATCGACAATGGAAGGCGACACAACGAATTTCTACATATCCAGAAAGCTTGCGCCCTATAATGTAAAGCTAAGCATTATCGCACGCGGCATTCCCATCGGCGACGAACTGGAGTATACAGACGAGGTCACTCTGGGGCGCTCTATCGCCAACCGCGTTTTATTCACCGGAAACAACTGACCGTCTATGAAAGAGATCAACCGGCTCGTCATAAGGCTAATCACGGAATCCGCGCTCCTTTGGATCATAGCTTTTGCCATTATACTCCTGTTTGAGACAGGCGTGTTGCCCGAAGGAGAACTGACCGGATACGCCCGGCTTGAATTTTTTCTGGAAACCGGAGCCATTATCCTTACCTTGCTGATAATTCCGCTTTTATTAAAGCCGTCCGGCCGAAAACTGGATGATATCCGGAAACTGGCGCTTCCCGACGCGATAAAAGCCTATCGGAGACAGAATGCCGTCCGATTGCTTTTGTCCGCCATTGTAATCTGGGGGAACTTGGTCTTATATTATGCGACCTTGGACAACACCGGAGGCTTGTGTGCCTTGACAGGCGGTGCGGCGGCCTTATATTGCCTGCCAAGCAGAAAAAGGGTTGTTAACGAACTGAATATCGAGGAGCCATGAGAGAGGGTGTTTTGCGCAGTCACCGCATTATCTTGAGAGCTCCCGAACCGGAAGACCTTGAAATAATGTACGAAATGGAAAACCTGCCCGAAATGTGGGCCGTCAGCAATGTGACAGTCCCCTACTCGCGGTATACGCTAAAACGGTATATCGAAAACTGCCGCAATGATATCTACAATGACGGTGAGCTCAGACTGATGATACAGCTGGCCGAAAGCCGAAAGGTGGCCGGTACCGTCGACCTGACAGACTTTACCCCCTTGCATGAACGGGCAGAGGTGGGAATCGCCATTCTGAAAGACTACAGGAAACAAGGAATCGCCCGTGAGGCATTGGAGCTTTTATGCGATTATGCGTTCAGACAGCTTCACATACATCTGTTGTATGCCTGCATTGCCACAGACAACAGCCCCTCCCTCCGTTTGTTCAAGGCATGCGGCTTTACGGAAGGATGTGTGTTAAAAGACTGGTTCAGGGACGAAAACGGATATAAAGACGCCCGCATACTGCAGAAAGCTACCTCTTCTTCTTTTTAAACAAGAAACGGACACGGCGCACGATTTTCAGTCCTGTCATCATTCCGTCAATGACCGCCATTCCCGAATTAAAAGAATTTATAACAAACTCCATCTTACTGATTGCCTTTGTCGGCGAGAACAACTCGGAAACTGTCAGACGCATCAGCGCTTCCTGATTTTCTATTTGCCTCCTCACCTCTTTTTTCTTCCTGGATATTTCTTCCAGAGTCGTAACCGGCGCTCTTTTTTCTTCCATACTGTTACTGCTCTTTGTCTGCATCCGGCGCGTTTATGAAAAGATTTGCGACAAACTTTGTCAACGGCCTTACAATCAGTCGT
>CAYUIJ010000003.1:14007-18562 GCA_964444735.1 uncultured Bacteroides sp.
TTTACGGAATAAATACACAAAAGCCAGCAACAAAAGCAGTGCCCCCGTTATGATGGCAAAGCTGGTGTTCAGCCCGCCCACATAAGGCTCCATGATATAAACCAGACTAAACGACAAATAAAACAATGCCATCATTCCCAGTATGACGGCTATGGTAATAATGACGACAGCCGATACCAAGACAGTCAGCTTCTCGGCAAATTCCAGTCTTACATATTCCTTCTGAAGCACGACATACTTTTTCAGTTGGGAAAAAAGCTGCCCAAGATTCTCTATGCTTTTATCGTTGGCAAACATACCTATCTGATTAAACGGGCTTTTATTAAAGATTACGGAGCTGCCGGCTCAGGCTGCGGGCCAATCCGCAGCCGGGCCGGCAATCATTGATTTATGACAAAAGCCCGGTCATTCTCCGTCTTTTTTTACTTCCGAGGCAATTTCATCAACCAGCTCGTTCATTTGCTGACGGTTCAAGCAAATACCCCTTTTACGCAACGCCTCGGCAATTCTCATACGCATATCCTCTCCCTTTTCCGGAGCGAACAAAATTCCGCATGCTGCACCCACTACGGCACCGCCGAGGAAAGCAGCCAACACATTTAAACCTTTCATAATCCTCGCATTTTAGTTCATAATTCAGTTCATAACTGCAAATTTATAGTTTTTCCGGATCAAAAAAAGAATACGCGTCACTTTTTTTTTAATAAAACCGGATATAAGGGAAGATTCCGGACCGAAGCGCGGCAGAGTCCGGAAGAGCCGGACTCCGGAAACGTGCCCTTCCCGACCCTTTCATCAGGAAAGCACAGGCCGGATCCGGTGAAAGGACAGGGGGAGGACCTTAATTCCCCTCTCTCCTCCTCCCCTCCCGTTTCGTAAAATCTCACACACACTATGCATGTATTTATATTTTTCCGGTATTTATTTTGTCAATAGCAAAAAAATAGTCAATTTTGGCGGAGTTTTTATACCGACAATTATTATGGAAGAGTTTAAAAAGAGAAGCGCTGCCGAGACAGACAAGGAAATCGTGTTTTCCAAGGCCATAAAAGCGGGGAAACGCATATATTATCTGGATGTGAAAAAGAGCCGTAAGAACGAAATGTTTCTGGCTATCACCGAAAGCAAGAAAATCATATCAGGAGAAGGCGATGATTCACAGGTGAATTTTGAAAAGCACAAGATATTTTTGTACAAAGAAGATTTTGAAAAATTCACTAACGGATTAAATGAAGCCATAAACTACATTATCCAAGAGCAAGGGGCCTGTGAGCCAAAACACGGCAGCGAGGCAGAAAACGGCGGTAATGCCGGCGATATAAAAATCGACATTGATTTTTAGCCTTGAAGTTTTTGACAGCCAAAAAAAACATTGTAACTTCGCCGCGCTTTTTGATACACCGTGTAATGGTGAGTTAAGCAAAGCCGACTTAATTTAGAGTAACACAATTTTTTTTAAACATGGAAAGTTTTGACATTAAAGGTTCTGTCAGAAAAAGTACTGGCAAGAAGAGTACGCGGGAAATCCGCAAGGCGGGCTTGGTACCGTGTAACCTGTATGGTTCCAAAAAAGATGAGAATGGCAAGATTATCGCAACCCCGTTTTCGGTAACCAATGAAAGTCTGCGTAACCTCATCTATACTCCGCATGTCTACATTGTAAACCTGGATATTGACGGGCAAGTCTGTAAGGCCGTCATGAGGGAGATCCAGTTCCATCCGGTTAAAGACAATGTCCTTCACATTGATTTCTATCAGATTGAAGAAAACCGGCCCATTGTAATGGAAATTCCTGTACAGCTTGAAGGCCTGGCAGAAGGGGTGCGCGCCGGCGGCAAGCTGCAGCTTCAGACCCGTAAGCTGAAAGTCATGGCCGTTTATGACAAGATTCCCGACAGACTGGTCATCAATGTCAGCAGTCTTGGATTGGGCGGGGCAATCAAAGTCGGGGATCTGGCTTTCGAAGGAATGGAAATCTTGAATACGAAAGAGACTGTGGTATGCACGGTGAAAGTGACCCGTGCCGCCATAACGGGAACTGCGGAGACGGTTGCAAAGACCGAGTGAGACATGGACTTTTATTCTCTCTGCTAAATGAAATATTTAATCGCAGGATTGGGAAATATCGGAGAAGAATACCAGAATACCCGTCATAACATAGGGTTCAGCATATTGGATGCCTTGGCCAAGGCATCCAATATTGTTTTCAAGGACGCCCGGTACGGAGCCGTTGCCGATATGCCGCTGAAAGGCAGGCGGCTTATACTGCTTAAGCCTTCTACCTACATGAATTTGAGCGGAAATGCGGTGCGTTACTGGATGCGGCAGGAAGAGATTCCTTTGGAGAACGTACTGGTTGTTGCCGATGACCTGTCTCTGCCATTCGGGACACTGCGGCTAAAGCCCAAAGGCAGTGCCGCAGGACACAACGGGCTCAGACATATCGCGGCTGTACTGGAAACCGAAAACTACGCGCGTCTGCGTTTTGGCATAGGCAATGACTTTCCAAAAGGGGGCCAGACAGATTTTGTCCTTGGCCGCTTTACCGAGGAAAACATGAGCACGATGGATGAGCGCGTAAACAGGGCATGCGAAATCATCAAAAGTTTCTGCCTGGCAGGAATAAATATCACCATGAATCAATTCAACAACAAATGAACGAAGCCAGAATAGACAAATGGCTATGGGCGGTACGCATATTCAAGACACGCTCCATTGCCGCAGAAGCCTGCAGGAAAGGCAGGGTTTCTGTCAATGGCGTACAAGCGAAGCCGTCACGGATGATCAGGCCGGGAGAGATCATTCAGGTAAAAAAAGCACCCGTTACATACTCATTCAAAGTCTTGCAGACAATAGAAAAAAGGGTCGGGGCCGGTCTCGTTCAAGAGATGCTTGAAAACGTTACCCCGCCCGATCAATACGAATTGCTCGAAATGAATAAAATCAGCGGATTCGTCAACAGAGCCAAAGGTACCGGGCGCCCGACCAAAAAGGAGCGCCGGAGTCTGGACAGGCTCAACGATCCCGGATATCCGGATTTTGAGGCTGATTCCGATGATGGCGATGAAGATGATGACGAATACGCCGGAGAGTGACCAAGCGGACAGGTCCGCGCCGCGTAATCCTGCCGCCGTGATACGAGGCGGGGCAGTCATCACGAAGCGTCAGTCATCCCCGGCCGGATCCGGGATGTTCCGCCCCGCGCGGACACGGCGCGCCTGAAGTCACAGCCTTGGTTCGGGCAGCGAGCGCACTATCTCCACCGTCCGGCACGAGAGGCTGATTACCGAAAGCAGGAGGTCGAGGATGTAGCGGGGCTGCTTGTGCTCGCGGCTCCAGTCGTTGGGGTCGTTCCTGATGAGCGAGGCCTTGTCGACGGTGACGGCATAACGCTCCATGACCCACTCGATGGCCGGCTTGCCGTTGATGACGTATCCGTAGGCCCGATCGGGGATGTTCTCCACGGTGATGCGGGCATTGTAGATGATGCGTGACTTGTCGGCCGCGAGTCTGCCGTCTTTGTCACGCGTCTTGGCGAAACGCATTTTCTCCACGGCAAAGTGCCGGTAAGTGTCATCGGTCCATTCGCTTTGCCAGATGCCGATGTCGCCGGTGACCCTCACACCCAAGGCACGGTGCGCCTGCACGGGCATTTCCGCATAGGACACATCGCCGCCCTCTTGCCCTGCGGCCTGCATGTTGATGTTACGCTCGTAATTCAGGTGCAGGCCGGCCAGTTCCTTTCCCGCCTTGTAAAAGGCCATGAAGTCTTGCACGTTATCCGCAACGGGGATGCGGGGCAGCGACTTTTTCAAGTCGTTGGCGAAGCGTTCCCGGTATTGCGGCGAATGAAGCAGGCCGTACACGTAGTAGAAGATGTGTTCCTTGGTGATGGTGCGGGTGCCGCCGAAGCGGCCGCGCGCCTCCTTCAGTATCCAGTCGGTGATGCCTTCATGACGGATATAGCGGCCTGTCTCCCCCTGCCCGAAGAGACTGCTCTGCGGATGCCTGTTTTCCTCGTACCAGTAAAGGGGAAAGCACTGGCCGTTGAATTGTACCTGCAAATCCGGGATACAATCAGTTATAAGTACTGAAAAATCCTTACTATTGCTAACACCGCTAATGGCAATAACTATATTGTTGTGCTGTGCGGTCGGGAACAAACATTGCCATAATCCCGGACGTTCAATGAACGGTCTATGATAATATAAATTCGTTTTATTAAAAGGACGATAAGTTGCTTTTACAAAAGTTGTTTCATCGAATATGTGTTTTGCTCCACTATCGTAATCCTTTTTCAAATTTACTGTCCAACTTATCCTTGTTTCATCTGTTGACATTGTATTTCCCTCAATCTGCTGATTGTAAAAATCAATCATGGACTGCATATTCGCGCTTACATTTTGTTTTGAATATCCGTACACCCAAGTGTCCCGATTGGTTGCAACCGCTATGGCATATGTACTGAAAAATGACATTGCCTTCCCATCGAACTTCTTTTCCGGTGCAAGCGGAATCAAGGAGTCAAACACGCCATCGCGCTGGTTAATCCAGT
>CAYUIJ010000003.1:18572-67424 GCA_964444735.1 uncultured Bacteroides sp.
GTCATTATAAAACGCGATGCTCTCCCTGGCCGTCTCCTTGACGATTTGGATGGATGAATTGTAAGACCATGTATCTCTTCCTGTCAGGCTTCCCCTTGAATTTATGGCAAACACACATTGCGCTTTCAGGTCGAATTTCTTTTCCGGTGCAAGCGGAATCAAAGAGTCAAACACCCCGTCCCGCTGGTTGATCCAGTCTGCCTTGTCGTTGGGGGTAATGATCTGCCAGTCTATCTTCCTTGAGGAGATGGAACGGAACTCCTTGACCATCCTGAGCTTCTGCTCACGGGTCAGGTAGTCGCCGATGTCGTGGTAATGGATCACAGCCTTTTGTCCCCGTCTGGCCGGATTCTTTACAAGAAACGTTATCGCGACACCTGTGAGTATATCAAATACATTCTGCCCTTCCCGTTTTGCATTTTCACCATTCTTTCCACGAATAGCACCTCTTAAGTTCAGCACATAGATGGAGGTGAATTCCTTTTCGAGGCAACGGCGCATACCGTCCTGAGAATTGCCGTCAAGCCACGCGCCGTTGCTGATGAAGGCAATGACCCCTCCTTCATTTTCGGGTATGCGGTCGGATGCCCAGCGGAAAGACTTGATGTAAGTGTCATACAGAGATTTGTTCAAGTTAGCTGAACTTTTAGAAGCATAAGTAGTTGCGACACGATTATCAAGATGAGGATAAGACAAGTTCTGCGCGTTGTCGTTGGCAGAACGCTGCCCGATGGAATAGGGCGGATTGCCCATGATCACCCTGACAGGTGTCTCTTTTTGTCTCTTCACCCGCTCGGAGTTGTCACGGAAGAACTCCGTAAACAGCCCGTTGTGTTCCTCTTCCGCCAGCTGGAAGGTGTCGGTGAGGCAGATGCCGTTGTAGGGCAGGTATTCCTTGCGGCGGGTGATGTCATGAAACACCGCCTCGATGTTCACATCGGCAATGTAGTAGGCCAGCAGGACGATTTCGTTGCAGTGAATCTCATGGAGGTACTTGCGCTCCATGTCCTCCTCACGGATCAGCCCCGACTGCAGCAGCCGCGTGATGAAGGTGCCCGTGCCCACAAAGGGGTCGAGGATATGCACGTTACGTTCCGTCAGCGAGGCGCCAAACTCTGCCTTGAGTATGTCGTTTACGGAATGGATGATGAAGTCCACGCACTCCACGGGCGTGTAGACGATGCCCAGTTTCTCCACCGTGAGCGGGAACGCGCCCTTGAAGAACCTCCCGTAGAGGTTCTTGATGACGGTCTGCCTGCCCTCCAGATTGTCGATGCCTCCCACGTTCATGCGTACCGACTGGTAGAACCTGTCAAGCACTTCGGTGTCTTTCTCAAAAGCCTGTTCCCGCAGGAGATCTATCATGCGCTGCATGGAGCGGCTCACGGCATTGTTCCGCACAAACCGGTAATCTGCGAAAAGCGCGTCGAACACGGGGCGCGTTATCATGTGCTGGGCCAGCATCTCAATGGCCTGCGCCTCGTCTACCGAAGGGTTCAGGTCGCGTTGAAGACCTTTCAAGTAAGCATTGAAAGCCTTTTTGTGCGCGCCTCCCTGAATGAGTCCGGCGATGCGCTCGACGAACCTGCGCGCAATGAGGCCGATTTCCTTTGCCCAGTTTTCCCAATAGAGGCGGTCGCCGCACTTCTCCACGAGCTTGGCATACATGCCGTCACGCAGCTGCCCGAAGCGCAGTTCCAGCTGCCGTGCGATTTCCGCACTCTCTATCTGCCGCGCCTCTTCCTCTCCCTCCCGAGGCTCCGCACCCGGCCTGCCGATGGTCACGGAGGGGGTGGTAGTCTGCCGGCCCGGTTTCTGCTTGTTGAGCGCAATCTTGCTCACCATGGCGTTGAAGCGGTCATCATGCGAACGCAGGGCGTTCAGGATATCCCACACCACATCAAAAGCCTTGCTGTTATTCAGCGCGTCCTCCGCCGCCACGTCCGACGGCACTACGATGGGGATGATGATGTACCCGTATTTCTTCTCTCCGGCCTCCCCCTTGTGAAAGGTGCGCATCACGCGGCCTACCGACTGCACCACGTCCACTTTCGAGTTCCGCGCGGAAAGGAAGAGCACGGCGTCGAGCGAGGGCACGTCCACACCCTCCGACAGGCAGCGCACGTTGGTCACCACACGGCACTCGCGCTCATTCTCAGGCTCCTTTGCCAGCCATTGCAGAATCTCATTACGCTCCTGCGAGTTCATCGAGCCGTCGATGTGCCTCGTTGTCACGGAAACCGTCCTCCGCAGGTTCTCCGCATCAAGGTTCTTTTCGTACTTTGCGGAGATTTTCGGCAGCACCGAGGCGACATATCTCGAAGTTCCGGCTTTCGTCTCGCTGCCTATGGCGGAACAGAACGCCACGGCGCGGCGCATCATGCGCGGGTCGGCATCCCACGTGCGGCCCCCGTCGCCTCTCAGCTTCTTCGACAGTCCGCTTATCACGCCTATAAGCCTGGAGGCGTCGTCATAATTCAGTTCTGTGCCCGTATCGCTTATATCCTTTCTGATATTCGGGGGAATGTCATCCTCACTGACGGTCAGTACAAGCACCTTGTAGTCGGTAAGCAGTCCGTTCTGCACGGCGTAGGAGAAGTTCACGCGATAAAACTCCTCTCCATAGATGGCCTTGTCGTCCATCGAGCAGAGGATGCAGTCTCTTTCCGAAGCCCTGACCTTGGCCGATTCGCCGTACAGGCGCGGAGTGGCCGTCATGTAGAGCCGCCTGCGGCCCTGCACGTTGCCGTCGGAATGGATTTTCGTAAAGCTGCCCTCGTCTCTGTCGGCTATCTTCACGCCCGTGGTGCGGTGCGCCTCGTCACAGATGATGAAGTCGAAGACGCCGTATGCTCCGTCCGTCTCGTCCAGTATCTCCCGTTGCGCCGCCGACACGGCGTCAACCGACTGGTAGGTGGAGAACACCACTACCAGCCCGTCATGATCACGGTATTTCCTCAGCTGTGAGGCTATCGACTGCGGATTGGTAGATGCAGGTACGGCGAGGTCCGTCACGCTGTATTCCATGTCGTCAAATTTATTCTGCATCTTCCGTGAGACCTTGGCGTCGGAACAGATGCAAATGGCCTTGACGGGCTTCTTCGCGTCGGCCGACCACGCGTTGAGCGACTGCCCCAACAGGGCGATGCCCGGAACCATGAACAGCACCAGTCCCCTGCCTCCAAGCAACTGCTCGGCAATGAGCAGCGAAGTATAGGTCTTGCCCGTGCCGCAGGCCATGATGAGCTTCCCCCTGTCGTTGCCGTCTGCCATATAATGGACGTATGCCTTGGATACGGCCGTAAGCTGGTGCTTGCGGGGCTTCTTGCCCTCCACAAGAGCGAGGCTTCCCTCAAGCCCGTCCAAGAGCTTCTGCCAGTCAGCAGGCGAGGCTTCGAGGTCGGCCATTCCGATGCGCGTCACGGGAGGATCCTGGTTCCGGATGGTTTCCTCGGCGTTGCTCCCCCAACGGTTGGTGGTGGAAATCCACACGCGGTTGGAGAAACGTGTGGCCCGGGATGTGACCTCGTTGGTGAATGTGCGGCCGGATGTGGCGAGGAACGAATCCACGGCAGGCTTGTCGATGACGGTGTCTTCGGCATAGCACTTGCATTGGACGGCCCAGTAGTCGCCCATTTCGGTCTTGGCCACAAGGTCGATGCCCGTGTCAGTCCCGCCGAAGTCCTTGCGCCCCGGAAATTCCTCCCACAACCATACCTTTTCCAACCCGTTGTAGCGTGGGTCTGTCAGCAGCCATGAGCGCATCAGACGCTCGAACTTCGTACCCTTCTCTTTCTCCGTGAATGATTCGGTACGGAATTTATGCAGTATATCCTTGAAATTCATCTCTTGCTAAGAGATCTATTTCAAGGATATAAGCACTGATAATCAGCGATATAAAATCGGAATCAGACGGATTTGCAAAACAAATTCACGCAATTTGCCTTTCATTTGCCATTATAAATAAGGATTGAATGCGGTATTTGAAATATTATGCGTACCTTTACAAGGTGAACTATAACTCTTAGCAAGAGATTCAGATTTTTGCTAAACACATTTCATCACAAAATCCCGGTTACAAGTCTTTCAGGATAAGTATCGCGGTAACGGCATATCACCGCGCTCCTCGTTACCGGCCGCATCGGAAAGGGTGCAAGAACATCTCCTCAGCTATCTCCGCGTCTCCATGCGTCAGGGCCCGGTTGAAAATATCGTAAACAGATTTTGTCCGGTCGTTACCGGATATCGGGGCCGCCCAGCGTCTGTCTGTCTTTAAAGCCCGCTTTATTCATCTGTAAAACTGAAAGCCAAGAATGCAGGCCGTCTATACAAAATACCTGCATTACGGCTTTCTTCTCCCCACCATCCGGACACATTCAGAATCTTTATCTTCCTTTTCTACGAATCCATAAAAAGGTTCCCGTGGCAGCCAGCAACAAAGGCAATATTATCATAAACGACCATTTGACGGCCTTGCTCCCGGCCTTACCCACGTACACTTTATTATCGGGAAATGCGGGGCGTCTCACGTCAACAGGCACCTCGTTATCCGACAGCCAGAAGAAGGCTCCGGCAATCAGAGAGAAATTCGACGTCCTGGCAGCCTGTATCCGTCGTCCGAACTCGCCGTTACTGATACAGTCGGCGTCTCCGGCCAGAATAATCTTCTGTTCCCTATCCCCCGCCTTTCTGGACAAGGCGACAACCGTGTTATAAATCTTCTCAACCTCTCCGGCCGACGGGTTCAAGCGGACCGTGTCCTCAACAAAGTCAGTGGTTTCCAGTTCGTTCCATACGCCGGTCGTGTCGGTCCTGAACACGTCAGTCACTTTGTATCCCTTGTCTTCCACCTGTTCCAGGCCCGCACAACCGGGAGTAGTGACAATCACGTGATGCCTGCGCATTGTAGTAAAGTCATAGGCAAAATCATAAGCGATGCCTTCGGCCTCCTTTGTGGCGTACGAAAGGATCAGGTCGGTCTGAAGGGTCGTGTCTTGTCTGACCAGAACGCCGGGGGTCATCTCGTATCCGAACTTGGCAAACAGGTTGTTCATCACTTCCCTGCGTTTCGGCTCTCCGAGTACAAACAGGTTTCCTCCGCGATCAATATATTGCTGCAGGTTGGCCTCTTCTTCCGGGTCAAGCCATTCACGCATGTCAGAGATCACCACGATATTGACGTCTTCGGGCACCTGTTTGTCCAAGTAAACTTTCGTCACGTCAAACCCTTGGTTCTCCAAGGCGTAGCGGAAAGTCTTCTCGTTGGCAAACAGGCTGTAGTCACGGTCTGTACCACCCGAATAGCCGCGTTCTCCATGTCCGTCCAGAAAACCCACCTTGGGCAGCTTCATCACCATACGCTTAAAGGCGGCCGAAATCTCCCGTTCGGTAGGGAAACGCATCACATCGCCATAAATTCTCAGCCACGCTTTCTCCCCGTTTTCCCTGACGATCTGCCGCACAAACCTGTTGTTCTCCCCCGACAGGTCAATAATCTTCCGGATCTCTTCCGGCCCCATGAATTTGGTGGAATCCAAGCCGTAAAGCCTGCAGGCCCCGGTCATTTTCTCATGAAGATCCGCGTCCGGGAATTTTTTATCCAGCGCGGGGTTGTCTGTTGCGTCATAATAATACACGTATCTCAACTTCATGTCCGGCTTGAAACGCAGGTACTGATCAAAACGCTCCATATCCGGTTTCAGGAAATTGGGAGCCGCGTACCAGGGAGATCCCGGATCGAGAGCGTTAATGTAAGTGGTGATTGTCAGTCCGCCGTCAAGCCTCGCCACGATCTCCCGGCTGTTGGGTGTCAGCGTGTTTATCTTGGTCGAGGTCGCGTCATAATAGAATTTCATCTGCGGAAGGGCCGACAGGTATCCCAGGAGACAGGCCAGGAAAACGGCACAGGCGTTTCTGCCCAAAGTAATCACGAAACGGACCTTCTGGCGGACCGAGTCCAAACGGATAACGGCCAGCGCAAGGAAAAGGCAAACCACGATAATGAAATAAAGAACATCCTCGCTGCAAATCAAACCGGAAATAAACTTGCCGCTCCGGCCGGGCATTGCCAGCCAGTAGGTCACGTCACGGACAAAATCGTAGCCCTGCCACCATCCGCCCACCATGTTCAGCACCATCAACACGGCGAACGTGCTGATAGCCGCCACAATCTGGTAAGACGTCAGGCTGGACATGAAAATGCCGATTGCCGCGTACACGCATATCAGCAGGTACAATCCCAGCAAGCCGGAAAGAGCCATCGGCAACCCGAAATCCTTGACAACAGCCCAGCTGCAAAGAGTGATCAAGAAAAGGATTCCAATCATGGCAAGACCGTAAATCATCATGGAAAAGAACTTTCCCACGATAATCTGGGTGTTCGTAACCAGAGACGAATACAACAGACAGATAGACCCGCTGCTCAACTCTTTGCTTACCAGACTCATAGTCAAAAGAGGAATGTAGAAATAGAGGTAACCTTGCATTGTCGTGAATACTCCGCCCCAGTCAGAGGCGAAAACAGCGCCCGTCACACCCTGAATGTCATATCCCAGTTCCTGACTGCTTGCAATCCCCGCAATCCGGGCGGAAAAAAGCATACCCGCCTGGACGCTGAACACAACCAGTATCAGCCACGCCACAGGAGAACAGAACAGCATCTTCAACTCCGTTCTCGCTATATTATATATCATTTTAAACATAACCCGTTTTTTTTAATGTCGCTTTCTTGGATAATTCCGCAAATACGCTATCAAGGGAGTTCTTCTCCACCCGAATCTCCGACAGGCGCCAGTTGTTGGCGGCACTCAGCCTCACAATCTGGTCTGTAACCTCCTGCGCCTCAGTGAAACGGACGCGGAAATCCCGGTTCCCCAGCTCTTCTACACCCACAACGCCCTCAATCTTCGCCAGCTCATCGGCAGCCGGGGGATCAACCATCGAGACATACAGGGAATTCGGGACGATATAATTATTGAACTCGTCCGTCGTACCCATAAATACCAGCCTGCCTTCCTCAATCATCAGGATATGGTCACAAACCGCCTGCACCTCCGGCAGGATATGCGTGGAGAGTATCACGGTACGATCTCCGGCTATTTCCCGGATCAGGCGGCGGATTTCCATGATCTGGTTCGGGTCCAGGCCGTTCGTGGGCTCGTCAAAAATAACCAGGTCCGGTTTATGGACAATTGCCTGGGCAATACCCACGCGCTGCTGATAGCCTCCCGACAAGTTCCTGATCAGCCGTTTACGGAAACGGTCAATACCGCATTTTGCCATCACCTCGTCTACCGCCCGAAGAACATCCTTGTCTGCCACCCAGCGTAACCTGGCACAATGCACCAGGTATTCCTCCACCGTCAAGTCTCCGTACAAGGGCGGCTTTTGGGGCAGGAACCCGATATGCCGTCTGGCATCGACCGGCTTCTTACGAACGTCAATCCCCTTGATAAAAACCTGTCCTTCCGTCTGCCTGATAACCCCGCTGATAATATTCATCGTGGTGGACTTTCCGGCCCCGTTAGATCCTAACAACCCGTATATCCCCCGATGGGGAATCTCGAAGCTGATGTCTCTTACGGCCCATTGAACGCTGTAACGATGTGACAAATGCCCCACTTTTATAATCGGCTCTTCCATATACTTGTCAATTAAAAATCATATAATCCACGCGGCCTTATCGCCGCTGATGCCCTGAATATGCAAAATTACAAACCCTTCACCCGTCTGTCCGGACATTCTTAATTCAAAGAATAATTAAAAGAAAAAGCGATATCCACAATCTTTCCAAATCCCTTATATTCAAAGGGCCCGGGATTGTCACGATCCAAATCTCCGGCCTGATTCAGGTTCATTTCAACAATTCCGCCCTCATTTCCTCCATAATCCAAAGCAGCCCCCAGACACAAGCCGAGACCATCAGTACTGCCATCCTCACTGAAAAGATATTGCCAGCCATATCTGAACTTCAATTTCGTTATTTCCGTCATGGCGTTCTCATGTTCGTAAACGGAAGCAAGCTTCGGCTGGGCCCGGGACAAATCGACTCTGTAAATCTTATTGCCGGCTCCCATAAAAAATATCCTGTCAAAATTATTTGTAGTCGCAAAGCACAGCTTTTCCGGAGCCACGCCTTCCGGAACCGGGAACACAAACTCTCCCGAGCAGACAGGAGTGGTGGCAGAAGAATCCCATCCTTCAGAATCTATCTCGCAGACGTGAATATTGCCGTCCGTCTCGTCATAAAAGAACACCAGCATTTTCATGCTGTCACTGGCATATCCCATCCCTAATAATTTCTTATTCATGCCTATAGTATTCGGATCAAACTCATTCGGGTAATCATTTTCTCCTATCAGCCTTATTCTGTCATACACCTTCGACGGATCTATGTCATTATATCCCAGTCTGAAGAGCCCGTTGTCGTAATAATCATTGTCATCATAAGAAGCCGGCATCTGAAGCAAACGATGATTCAATTTATCATACAATATGTATCTTCCATATACCGGACATCCCATTTGAATTTCAAAATCCTCACTGCTATCAGCAAAACGTACCGGGAAATAGAGAGACCACGTATCTCCATTGGCATAAAACAACTTTCCGCCATCAATAAATATCTCCCCCACAGAATACACGTTAGAATAAACGAACTCCGGGGCAAATCCGCCGCCGCCGTTTTCTGTCTTGACATACAGCATCTGCTCCAGCGTCCAGATATTTTCTAACGAACTCCCGTTCATAAGAAGAGCGTCCTTATCAGTCACTACCATAATCATAGGTTTATTTTTGTCCATGGTTATCTCCCTGGGACACATATATAAAGGATCTGAAAGCAGTTGCAACGGACGCCCTTGCAAAGGCAGACTTACGCCCTTGTCTTCTTTGTATGCATCCGGAGTTATCATTCTCTCCTCCGTATTTCCGTCCACGCATCCCAAAACACTTTTGCCCTCATTTTCCTGCAGCACGAACCAACACCAGCTATAGGGCACCACAGGAACGACTTTCGTCACCGCATACCATTCCGATCCGTCACCTCTTGTATCCTTTACGGTCAGACGCATATCATACGACTGTATATCGCCTCTCTTCAAATACGCTTTAAATATCCGTTCATTACCGACAACCTCCCATCCCAGAATACCTCCGCGACTTATTTCTTTTTCCCATACATACGTCAGGTTCTCTTCTCCTTCCGCCAGTGTCTGCGTGAATTCCGGACTTATCTCAAACAGCACGGAATCGGTCTCCTGTTTCGGCAGATAAACGCTTACCGATTCCGGCATTTTTATATATACCTCATTGACATCATGATAGGTGTAAGACCCCTTGTCGTCATAACATCCCGTACACAGGAACGAGACGATTCCTGAAAGCAGTACAAAATTTCTCCATATATTTTTCATAGTCATGCAAATTAAAATTATTAAATACGAGGGAACACTATTTCCAATCCATTGTCATCCACTATCGGCGGATTCCCTTCTTCTTTATAGCGCTCATAAGCATCAATGATTTCCTGACGTGACTCTTCCGTTCTCGGAATATCCGCATATATATTTCCAGTACAATCCATCATGAAAAAATATTTCGCATCAGAGTAGCTACCCCAAAATGAATCATGCCAGTTATACGGCTCTATTGAATAATACACGTCTATCCTGAAAACGCTCTTGTCTACCCTGCCCGGATCAAACTGATGCAGCGGGTTCGTATAATCGAACATCAGGCACGTTGTATAAGGATCACTCTTCGTGATATTTTCCGGTCTTTTCACCATCACCTTCACCACTTGAATATTCGTATCCAGAGCGGCATAGACATATTTTTCATCTAAGACAACCTCCGCATGCAACTCGCTTTCACTATCCTCTGCCACCTTAAAGCAAAAATCCCTCGGCTCAGCAAGCAATTCTCCCTGAAGCTGTACCTGTACCTCCTTTTCCAAAAACAAATGCTTTTTTATATAATCCGTGTCTTGGAACTCACACCGGCTGCTCTCCCTGTAAAAGTTCAGCCGTGGAGACTGGCTGTAAAAATCTATTTCATTTTGTTCACACCCGATAATACAAAATCCCGGTATCAGGAGTAACAAACCCAAATCATATCTTTTCATTTTCTGCATTTTTATTGATTGTTACCAAAAGTAATCTCGTCATCCGGAATCGTTATCTTGTAATGACTGCTCATGTCATTCACCGGACAGCGATAAAACGTCTTATAGTTCTGATGCTTGTAATAATAGAAAAGCAGGCCTTCTCCCAGGAACTCTTTTCTATATTCCTTCATGATTTCATTTATCCGTACGGTTTTGGCATTATCATACCCCTCTCTCGTGTCTAATCCGTCATAGGCGTCATCACCGCGGATCTCGTCATCATAAGAAATCCCCCTGCTCCATCTCACCGTATTCAGCGCCTCCGCGCTTTTCTCCCTGTCTTTCTCACATTCTGCCACAATATAATACATTTCCGGCAGACGGATTAACGGCACCATATTCTTGCCATCTTCCTCATCACTGTAACCGCCCTGCTCATACTTACGGCTGTACCTGTAATTCCTGTTCGACTGCCTCTTTGTCGCCCAAGCCCCGTCAGATCCCCTGAAATCGGTACTCCCGCCTTCAGACTTCTCATATAAGGCGTCAAAACTATCCTCCGTAAGATAAACGTGCTGTACGGGATTGCCTATATCAGGGTTGCTGTTGAAATTCTGATCTATCACTTTGTCCAGTTCATAGACATTCAGCCCGAAAATGAACTCCCCAAACAGAATTTTATTGCTATAAGTATTATACAGCCCCCAATAGGGAGCCTCTATGACTTCCCGCGCGTAAGCGACGGCCTTTTCCTTACTCTCATCATCCCCCATATAGCAATAGACCCTTGCCAGCATCGCCTTTACGGCAAAAATATTCATCCGTAACTGCCTTCTGCTGATGAACGCCTCATACAACTTGTTATAGTTTGAGGCATCCCTTGCTGTAAACAGGCGGGTATCATGCTCCTCCAGCAGCTTCTCCGCCTCATTCAAATCAGCCAATATGCATCCAACCACCTCGTTGGCCGGCAATAAAGGAGTCGCTTCATTATCAAAGCCTGTACGGTAAGCTATTGATTTCTCCGTAGGGGCGGTACTGTACACAGGCCCGAACATCCGCAGCAGGTCAAAATGCAAGAAAGCGCGCAGCCCTAACGCCTCCCCTTTCATCATTTCGTAATAATGCTCCGTTGTGATAACAGAGCGGTTGCTTTCTAAATAAGACAAGAAATTATTGATATTGGCAATGATATTATACATGTTCAGATAAACCGTATTTTTCAGGCCTGCCGTTTTTTCCGCCTCATAGTCATAACGCTCATCTTCGCTTATGTCAGGAAAATTATCGTAGTTGCATGCCAAAAAATCAAGGAATCCGTAAGTCAGGTTTTTTGCGTAAAGAGAATTGTCTCCCATCTTGATATAAAAACCGGTAAGCACATCCTTAAAGCCCCCTTCTGTGCTAAACAGATCCTCTGCCTGAATCGATGTCTTGGGCTGTACGTCCAACCAGTCGGAGCAGGAGGAAATTCCCAGCAATACTATCCCCAATAAAATTATGCATAATCTTTTCATAACAATAACATTTAATTAAAACAACAGATTTAGTGAGAGTGCGAACTGACGCTCAAAAGGATAGCTCAGGCCTCTCTCCTGCTTCACTGTCGAGATATAAAACAAATCCTCCATATTAAAAGAAACCGTCGCGGATGTCAGTCCTAACTTTTTAATGTATGCGGCATTAGACGAATCCATCCTGTAACTAAAGGAAAGGGCTCCCATCTGTAATGTGTTTTCATCCATCACAAACCTCGAGCTGGCTTTTGTCATTGACCCCCGTCCGGATATTTTCTTATAGCGGGATCTGTCTCCCATCTTCTGCCAGCGCAAGTCTAACACCCGCTTGTCTGCATTATACAATAAATCGGCATTTTCGACCTTGTCTACCAACGTCTGATTATACATCTGGCCGCCAAACTTGTAGGCAAAATTCACATTCATGCTAAAACCTTTATACGTAAAGGCCGAATTTATGTTTCCCTGCCACTTGGGCTCCGTATTGCCATAAGGGACCTGATCCACCACATCCCATATTCCGGTCATTTCCCCGTTACGTTTCAAGAAAATTTCCTCTCCGGTCGACGGATCTATTCCCAAGGACCTTACCACCCAGATTCTGTTCAACGACTCGCCTTCTTCATAATGAGGGAGCGGCGAGGATTCCACGTTGCCGGCATTTACCTCATTCATGTGGCGCAACGCCTGGGATATCTTTTTCAATTTGTCCGTATTGTGGGAGCCGTTGACTGAAACCGTCCAATATGCAGACTTCTCGACATTCTTGTACGGAATGAACGCAAGATTGAACTCGACTCCCCTGTTTTCAATCTCGCCCATATTTTCCGGATAAGAGTTGAACCCCAGAGACGGAGCTATTGTAATCTGAGACAACGAGTTTTTCGTCAGCTTTTTAAAATACTCAATCCGTGCCGTAATACGCCCGTCAAGCACTCCTGCCTCCAAAGCCAGATTCCAAGTATCCGTCTCCTGCCATTTCAGCTTGTCGTTCGGCATTGCGACCAGTTCGACTCCCGTTCCGTCAGAGGCCACATAAGGCTTTAAAAGATTTCCGTAAGTGTACAGTTCCTGAGACTGATAAGGGGCGAACCCCTGCGTGCCGGTTATCCCATAGCTCCCTCTCAACGTCAGTTCTGAAAGGAAATCCGCCCGAGCAAGAAAATTCTCCTTTTTCAGGTCCCAACGCAAACCGGCGGACCAGAAAGGAGCGAAACGGTTGTCTTTTCCAAACTGAGAAGAGCCGTTTATGCTAATATTAAAATCGGCAGAATATTTATAGTCGTAAGAATATCCGAAACTGCCAACCCAGTTTACAGAACGGGTCGTGTTCTCAGTTCCCGTCATCTTCTCATCGTATTTTTTCCCGAACAGCATATCGTCCATATTGTCATTAGGAAATCCCGTCACATAGGCGCCGTAGCTGCTGTTTTGACTTTCTTGCAACGACATCCGTACATTTCCTGTCACATAATGAACCCTGTTAAACAGTTTGTTATAGCTTCCGGTCAAATCAAAAGAATAGCTTAGGTTCTCCGTTTGCGTCCTGCGAAAATCTCCCTTTAACGCGGGGTCGCTCTGTTCCAAAAAAGCCGTATGCTGCGCAGGCCTGAACACGTCTGTCTTCCCCACGCCCTTAGACAACGCGAAACTTCCTTCCAGACGGATATCTTCTGTAGGATCATACTCAATTTTAAATTGTTCCCTTACACCGAAGCTCGTTGTCCGGTTTTTAGTCTTAAACGTTGTGTTATACATCGGATTGGCATAACTCGACGATCCTTCCATTCCAGGGACAGTACCCGTAAAATCATCCAGTCTTTTTGTTATCTCGCCATTCTCTCCGTAAGGCCTCAAATAAGGATTCAGCTTTGTATATTCGCTAAAATCGCCCCATGGCGACTCATCTCCCACGGCGTCATCCACTGTCACGCTGTTTTTCAATAAAATTTTCTTAAAGCGGTACTGCAAATCCAGCGCCCCGGTTATCGTATTCCGTTTGGATCCCTTCATCACGCCGGGAGTTCCATTATACCCGAAATACAGCTTATAGCGTAAAGCCCTGTCTCCTCCCTCAAGGGTCAGGGTATGCCTTTCTTGCACGGCAGTCCTTAACGGCTTATCCAGCCAGTAGGTATTCACGCCGCGTTTCACCTCCCGAAGCTTGGCCTGATAAGTGTTTTTTACATCCGTATTATCACCGTTGTCATATATTCCCGCCAGCCACTCCGCTTCCAGCTTTTCAGTCGCATTCATCAAATTATAGTCAGACAAATCCGGAGTATCAAACCTTAAGTTTCCGCCGTAAGTCACCCACAGCCGTCCTTCTTTCGGCAGCTTCGTCGTTATGACAATGACTCCGTTTGCAGCCTTGGCTCCATAAATCGCCGTTGCCGCCGCATCTTTTAACAAGGTTATTGACTCGACCCTGTCCGGATCCAGATCAACCATTGTCTGTAATGAGATTTCAAAACCGTCTAACATCAATAAAGGCTGATTGGGGTAGGTTGAATACTCTCCCTGCAAGGTTACCATATCCGCAGAAGACGACAGGCTGCCCCCTCCCGGCAAAGTGGCCTGCCCCCTCATTCGTAAATCGGGCAGACTGTTCGGATTTGAGCCGTTCACAAAATCCTCCGTAATCCGAAAGCTGGGATCCATGGCCGACAAAGCCTTTGCAATATTAGTCGTGCTTATTTTTTTCAATTCTTCTCCGCTGACGGTAAAAGCCGACCCTGTAAACCCTTCCTTTTTCCGGTTAAACATTCCCGTCACCACAACCTCCGACAACTCCTCGCTGTTTTCTTCCATTACCACAGACAGCGGCTTCATGCCTTTTTTCAAATCTTTCAGCACAACAGACACATCTTTCATTCCGACAAACGAAAACACCAGCACCGTACCGTCCGTTCCGGGCACTTCCATAGAAAACCTGCCATCCTTATCGGTAACCGTCCCGATCGTGGTTCCCTTGACCCGGATTGTCACACCAGACAAAACGTACTTTTCATTGTCCGTCACGGTTCCCGTAACCAGAACAGTCTCTTTCTCTGCTCCCTTGACAATCTGCCCGGCACGGGCCTGTACCGATTCAAAGCTTGCATCCGTAACTTCCATTGCAGTCCATCGAGCCCCGGTCATTGCCGTTACCGGAAAAAACGGCATGAACAAAAAGACAGCAGCCGTTTTTTTACATACCAACCGGAACTTTCCTACTCCATTCCTTTTTTTCATAATATAAAAATTTAACGTTACTAAAATATTTATGCATAGAAAGTTGTGCATATCATAAATTACGTTATAAAAGTATGCATTTTAATTATAGTAACATTACCCCCCCCGTATTTAACATATATTTAACGTAAATATACGTGTATTAACACCTTGTCCTCCTTGCAAGCGGCCGTCTGTCCGCTATGACAGCGGACAATCAGGCCTAAGCCGCAGACATTGCAGACAAGGCCTGTCAAAAACGCGATACGGGCCTTGCCCGGATTACCGGGAAGACGGGCGCATTTACAATCCTGCAGTGAAAGATTCTGCCGTCAGTCACCGCGTTCTGCTCGTTTCCATGGATTCCGGTTGCCGGCAAGGGCGGCACAGCCTGGCAAAATACGGTCCATCCCACAAAAACGGATCTTACAGGAAACCGGCAAATTCAGAGACATCTTACTTCCGCTCATTTTCAGCCATTTGGAATTTTCCACGTCATTCCACCGTTGCTTGCGATTATTCAACGGCGAGACTTCCGGCAGACTGGATACGGATATAATTTTAAACCGTAAAGATACCGGGCACTGATATAACAAGCCCATCGTATGCCAAATGCACATGACGAGGCAGTGTCTTTTCCACCTCGCGATGCAATCCTATATGATGGCACATGTGGATAAAGTAGGTTTCCGAAGGATTCACTCCGGATACAAATTCCAAAGCCTCTTCCACGCTTTGATGAGCCGGGTGCGGCTCATGACGCAGCGCGTTTACAACAAGGCATTTTACACCGCTCAGATACCGGCGGCTTTCTTCGGGCATTGTCTTCATATCGGTTATATAAGCCATGTCGCCCATACGATATCCCAATATAGGCAGCAGACCGTGCATAACCCGGAGGGGAGTTATCTCTACGCCTTTGACAAAGAAAGGAACTCCGTCGGTTATCTTAACCAGATTCACCCGGGGGACACCCGGATATCTGTTTTCTGCAAAACAATAAGGCATGCGTGTCTTTAAACGTTCGCTTGTACTTTCTTCCGCGTATATGGATATTTCTCCAAAACGGCAAAAGGGACGCAGGTCATCAATTCCTCCCACATGGTCATAATGCTCGTGAGTTATCAGCACCCCGTCAACCTGTCTAAAAGGAAGATGCATCATCTGCTCCCTGAAATCGGGGCCGCAGTCTATTAATATGCGTACGTCATTAACCTCAACCAATGCCGATGTACGCAGTCTTTTATCATGCGCGTCATTTGAAACGCAAACCTCACACTGGCATCCAATCTCAGGGACCCCCGTAGAAGTGCCGCTTCCAAGTATCGTAACCTTCATATATGCAGATAATGCCAGTCTTTAATCAATATAATCAACCTCCGGAAAAATATCAACGCCGAACTTCCGTTTCACATCCTGCTGCACGGCATGTGCCAGAAGCATGATTTCCTGTCCGGTCGCACCGCCTAAATTGACAAGCACCAAAGCCTGTCTTTCATGAACACCGGCTTTTCCCAAGGTACGTCCTTTCCATCCGCACCGGTCAATCATCCATCCCGCGGGAATCTTTACCGAGTCCTTGTCTACCTCATAATAAGGCATGGAAGGATACTCGGCCTGCAATTCGCGGAACTGCCCGCGCGGCACAACGGGATTCATGAAGAAACTGCCCGCATTGCCCAGCACTTTAGGATCGGGCAATTTACTGCCGCGAACAGCACATACCGCATTCCTCACATTTTCCAGTGTCAAGGGCTTCCTTTCGAGAACCGCTCTCAGATTGCCGTAATCAATATGGAAAACCGGATTCTTAACCAGCTTATATACCACATGGGTTACAATATATTTCCCTTTCAGCTCTTTCTTAAATATGCTCTGCCGGTATGCATGCCTGCACTCATCGGCGTCAAAAAGGCGTATCCGCGCCGTATCCGTCTCTACGGCCTCCACTTGGGCTATTATGTCTTTTGCCTCTACTCCGTACGCGCCTATATTCTGTATGGCGCTGGCCCCCACTTCTCCCGGAATAGCCGACAGGTTCTCGGCTCCATACCACTGACGCGCGACACTATAGGCAACGAAGCCGTCCCAGACTTCTCCGGCTCCTACTCTCACCCATACGGCCTCATTGTTTTCACGGCAGACTTCCATTCCTTTAATCAGCGAGTGCAATACCGTTCCTTGAAAGTCTCCGGCAAACAACAAATTACTGCCGCCCCCTATCGGAAGCATCCTTCGGCATCCGCCCGTATGTGCCGTTTCCGCAAGCAGCCTCCTCAAATCATCAACGGTTGTGTACTCTACAAAGGATTCCGCTTTTACGTTCATGCCGAACGTATTGTGCGCCAATAAAGAATAGTCGCTATATCTGTATGTCATAATAAGATCCGGTTTCTGTATTTAATTGCTCAAGTCCTCATATTCAGTAAGTATCCATGAGTCTCCCTCACGGGTAAAGAACAGCGTATTGCCATAACCTGTCCCGATACCCCGGAACGTGACAATCTTATGCCTTGATTTTGCACTGTACGGCTGCCCGTAATCAATGTTTGTCATCTTGTTATTCGGTAGTGAAGGACGGAACGCAAACCATTGGTCGACAGATATGAAAGCCTCAATGACATTAAAGTCATCGTCAGGGTCATTGGTCACAAATTTTAAAGAAGGCGCGACATGCTTTCTTTGGAAGACAGAATCATTGCAAAACACATAAAAGAAACTGAGAAAAGCCTCGTTGGGCTCGTTCCCATACGATTTCTGAGTTATGCTTTCAAGCATCCAATGCCCTTTGTTACGTTCAAAATAATAACGGCGCGCTTCCTTCTTGTCAAGAAACAGCCACGACACATTTACTTTATCCATGCGGGTGTCTTTCTCCATTTCCATATCTTCCTCCTTGTCAAAAAGGGTATTGTAAAACTCCAGATTGGCATACAACGCATCATGTATCCATTCTGAACGCCTTATCTCTACACGTGCGGTATCCTTTACATAAGGCAGGGGAAAATGTGTCCGATACAACTGGAAACGCTTGTCGCTTGCATAAGTATATACAAAATCGTCAAATGTCTCGTCTATATTCTCAGGTATCGCAGCCTTTGCCGCAGAATCCATTACCAAAGAATCCGCCTGGACAATGGCAGAAGAATCCTCCGCAACAGTCACGGCAATGGAACCGCCGCCTGAATTTCCCCTGCCCGGCCTGCAGCCATAGCATAGGAACAGCATTATAAATCCCACAGATAAAGTCTTCATACTTTCAAAAATTCGTGCAAAATTACCTCTTTATATTTTAAAAGCAACATATTGTTCAGATTAAATCATTACCTTTGCATGCAAATAGAACAAAAACACAAAGCACTACTGCAATGATAGCCAGAATTCAACAACTTCTGTCCGAGGTAAGCTCGCTTACGGCAAACAATGCCGAAGAGTTAGAGGCTCTCCGCATTAAATACCTGAGCAAAAAAGGTGTCATCAACGAATTAATGACCGATTTTCGCAATGTCCCTGCCGGGCAGAAAAAAGAAGTGGGAATGAGACTAAACGAACTGAAAAAACGCACACAAGAACGGATTGCCGGGCTGAAAGAGGCATTTGAAGGCAAGGAGTGCGGATATGACGATCCGGATCTTACACGGACCGCATATCCTGTCAGGCTGGGCACAAGACATCCTCTTTCAATTGTAAAAAACGGAATCATTGACATATTCGCGCGTCTCGGATTCAATATCGCCGACGGCCCTGAGATAGAAGACGACTGGCACGTATTCTCGTCAATGAACTTTGCCGAAAACCATCCCGCACGCGACATGCAGGATACGTTCTTTATAGAAAAGAACGAAGAAAACGTTACGCGCAACGTCATTCTGCGTACACACACATCGAGCATACAAAGCCGCGTGATGGAAACGACACAGCCGCCCGTCCGCGTCATCTGTCCAGGGCGCGTATACCGGAACGAAGCCGTGAGCTACCGTACACAGGCTTTCTTTCACCAGACAGAAGCCTTATATGTCGACAAGGATGTATCATTCGCCGATTTGAAACAGGTACTGTTGCTGTTTGCAAAGGAAATGTTCGGATCAGACACCAAGATTCGTCTACGCCCTTCCTACTTCCCGTTTACAGAGCCATCGGCCGAAATGGATATCAGCTGTAATATTTGCGGAGGAAAAGGATGCCCGTTCTGCAAAAAAACCGGATGGGTTGAAATACTGGGATGCGGAATGGTCGATCCCAATGTATTGGATCTGAACGGAATTGACAGCAAGGTATACAGCGGCTACGCACTCGGCATGGGTATTGAGCGTATCGCCAACCTGATATATCGCGTCAATGACCTGCGTCTGTTTTCAGAAAACGATACCCGTTTCCTGAAAGAATTTGAAGCGGCCCATTAAAAACGGGCAGGCCATGATTCTAATATTTATAACCGGCAAAGGCTGTCAAAAAAAAACAAGCGGCAGCCTGCGGCCGCCGCTTGTCAGTCCGTTACCGATAAAATGCCTCAAGGCCCGATAGCGGTCTTGAAACATCAAGAATATGCAATTTACGTACTACTCGCATTCTATGAGAGACAGATTATTCACTCCCGGTTATTGCTTCATCCTGGCAGCCAACTTCCTGCTTTTTTTCGGGTTCTGGTTCCTTATGCCCGTACTCCCGTTTTATCTGAAGGAAGTTTTCAATGCCAACGAGTCAAGTACCGGCGTCATATTGGCATGTTACACCGTAGCCTCCTTGTGCATTCGTCCGTTTTCGGGCTATCTGACAGACACATTCGCCCGAAAGCCCCTTTACCTGATATCCTATTTTGTCTTTACACTGATGTTTGCCGGATATATCATTGCCGGCACACTCACCATGTTTGTCATCTTCAGGATAATTCACGGATTATCGTTTGGTACGGTCAGTGTAGGCGGAAATACAATAGTCATAGACATCATGCCGTCGTCACGCAGAGGCGAGGGAGTGGGATATTACGGCCTGGCCAATAACATCGCCATGTCAATAGGCCCGATGGCCGGTCTGTTCATGCATAATGCCGGAACATCATTCTTTTCCATCTTTACCTGTTCGCTCATATCATGCGCTCTGGGCTTTCTGATGGCCTCGCTCGTAAAAACGCCTTACAAGGCTCCGGTAAAACGGGAGCCGGTCTCACTTGACCGCTTTATATTGCTGAAAGGCCTGCCTGCCGGATTTTCCTTACTCCTGTTATCCATTCCTTATGGAATGACAACCAACTATGTGGCAATGTATGCCGGACAAATCCGCATCCACGTGGAAACAGGGTTTTTCTTTACTTTTATGGCCGCAGGATTGGCCATTTCAAGAATGTTTTCCGGACGCATGGTCGATAAGGGGAAAATCACCCAGGTAATTGACACGGGCATTCATATAGTCATTGTATGTTTCTTTTTGCTGGCTTCATGCGCATATCTCATAACTTGGAGCAGCCGTTTCACAGAAATGCTGTTCTTTGGCATCGCACTGTTTCTGGGAATCGGATTCGGAACCATGTTCCCTGCGTTCAATACCCTGTTCGTCAACCTGGCAGAGAACAAACAGCGCGGAACAGCCACTTCCACTTATCTCACTTCGTGGGATGTAGGTATCGGGTTGGGAATGGTAGCCGGAGGATACATAGCACATATAAGCGGTTTCAGCTATGCATACCTGTTCGGAGCTGTCCTTGCCATATTCTCGTCACTGTTTTTCCGCTTAAAAGTAACACCCCATTTCAATAAGAACAAAGTACGATGAAAAAAAACGAACTATATAAACAGGTTATTGCCTGTCTTCAGAAAGCCAATCCCACAGCCGGAACCGAACTGCACTACAACACAGCGTTCGAACTTCTGGTATCCGTTATCCTTTCGGCACAGTGTACCGACAAGCGTGTCAACATGACAACTCCGGCTCTTTTCAGAGATTTTCCCACCCCCGAAGCCATGGCGGCAAGCACTCCGGAAGTGATTTATGAATATATACGCAGCGTGTCATACCCAAACAGCAAAGCCAGGCATCTGGTGGGCATGGCACAAAAACTGGTTTCCGAATTCGACGGCAATGTGCCCGACAATCCGGACGATTTAATAAGACTGCCCGGAGTGGGACGCAAAACAGCCAATGTAATACAGGCCGTAGCATTCAACAAGGCGGTAATGGCCGTCGATACACACGTATTCAGGGTAAGTCACCGTATAGGTCTGGTAAGCGATCGCTGTACGACTCCGCTTAGCGTAGAAAAAGAACTGACCAAAAACATCCCATCCGAAATAATACCATCCGCCCATCACTGGCTGATTCTTCACGGAAGATACACGTGTACGGCGCGATCGCCCAAATGCGGTCAATGCGGATTGAAACCGCTGTGCAGACATTACAAAAAACAATGCAAAGTAACCGCAAAAGCATTGAAAGAATAAAGCTATAACACATGCAATTGATAATTAAACACAAATTAACGCCTGCTTAATCCGGAATTTAATAAATTTGCGTTCGAGACAGCACTGATAATAAGTTTAATATAAATTATAAAACAAAAACATTATGCAAACGATTGACAATTTCAATTTTGCCGGTAAAAAGGCGTTTGTCCGTGTAGACTTCAACGTACCGTTGGACGAGAATTTCAATATTACCGATGATACCCGTATCCGGGCAGCCATGCCGACCCTGAAAAAGATCCGGGAAGACAACGGGATGCTGATTATCGCCTCACACATGGGGCGTCCTAAAAAGAATCCTGACCCTAAATATTCATTGAGGCACATCTTGGCTCATGTTTCTGAATTATTGGGTACGGAAGTCAAATTTGCCGAAGATTGTCAGAAAGCCCAAGATATCGTGGCGGCTTTAAAACCAGGAGAAGCCGTTCTGCTTGAGAACCTCCGCTTCTATGCCGAAGAAGAAGGAAAACCACGCGGCCTGGCTGAAGACGTTTCTGACGAAGAAAAAAAAGCTGCAAAGAAAGCCGTTAAAGAAAGTCAGAAAGAATTCACCAAAGTATTGGCCGCATATGCCGACTGCTATGTAAACGACGCATTCGGTACCGCTCATCGCGCTCACGCCTCTACCGCACTGATTGCCGACTATTTCGACGCAGGCCACAAGATGTTCGGTTATCTGATGGAAAAAGAAGTAAAGGCCGTTGATAAAGTAATGAACAACATCAAACGCCCGTTTACTGCCATCATGGGCGGCTCTAAAGTATCGACCAAGATTGAAATCATTGAAAATCTGTTGACTAAAGTAGATAACCTGATTCTTGCAGGAGGTATGACATATACATTCATGAAAGCAATGGGAGGCCGGATTGGTACTTCCATCTGCGAGGACGATAAGCTTGACATGGCTCTTGACATCATGAAGAAAGCCAAAGAAAACAGTGTAAACCTTGTTCTGGCTACCGATACCAAAGCCGGTGACGCTTTCTCTAACGATGCCGACACCCGGATTGTACCGTCTAAAGAAATTCCTGACGGATGGGGAGGCATGGATATAGGCCCTGCTTCAGAAAAACAGTTCGCAAGCATTATCAAGACTTCAAAGACCATTCTTTGGAACGGTCCTACCGGGGTTTTTGAATTTGACAACTTTTCTCACGGCTCACGTGCCGTAGCCGAAGCCATCGTTGAGGCTACTGCCAACGGGGCATTCTCACTCATCGGCGGCGGAGACTCTGTAGCCTGTATCAACAAGTTCGGTCTGGCCGGCCGCGTATCATACGTTTCAACCGGCGGAGGCGCATTGCTCGAAGCTATCGAAGGTAAAATATTACCGGGTATTGCAGCTGTCAAAGGCTGACAAAAATAATACAGATTATCGGGAAAGAGACCGATCTTTCATGAAAACCGGTCTCTTTCTCTTATCATTTCTGCCATTTTATAATGAAACATAAAATCACGATATATCTTCTCCTTGCATTGCTCGTCTCATTCTCCGCATGCAAAAAAGAGAAAGCCACTGTCATTAATCCTGACCTTGCCATCGGTTTTTTCCCTTCGAGCGACATGCTGCCTTTTTGTCTGGCAGAACAAAAAGGATTCTTTGATTCACTGAAAGTAAAAGTCCGACTTGTCAGACTGGAGTCAAAAACACAGCGCGACACACTTTATCGGAAAGGCAAGCTTGACGGATGCCTGACAGACCTGACCGATGCCATAAAAATGTCGGCCGGAGGAAACAGAATTTTCCCGGTAATGGCCAATGAAGGATGTTTCTATCTGATAGGAAATCCCGACTCAAGCGCGAGGCACGTCAAAGATCTGAACAATAAAAACATTGCAGTATCAAGCTATGCCGCAAGTCATTACATGGCAGACAAGCTCACCCAGGCACTCGGATACAGCAAGGACAACGTGAACAAACCCTCCATAGACAATGAGAACATACGGCTGAGCATGCTGCTCAACAGCCAGATTGACGCGGGAATATTCAGAGATCCGTTTGCTACCGAGGCCGTGCGCAACAAGGCCGTCAAACTCTATTCGTGCAGTGACCTGAACCTCATAACCACCGTTACAGCATTCAGTCATCAGGCTCTCGACAAGAAAAAGAAACACGTGCAAAGGCTGGTAGAAGGATACAACCGCGGAGTGGAATACATGAACACCCATCCCGTAAGCGAATGGTACGGAAGCGTGGCCGACAGCATCGGACTTCCGCACTGGAAAGCACCCATAAAGATAGCGCACTATCACCATGCACGCGTCATTCCGCAAGCTGATGCGGATTCTGTAACCGTATGGATGAAACAATATGAGCTCATACCCTCAAAATACAAGGCCGATATTATAGACCGCAACATATTAAAAGAAAAACAAGATACTGATTCAAAACAACCAGTAAAGAAATGAATACAAAAAAACTGACTACCGCAATGCTGATTGCCTTGCCGGCAGCGCCGGCAACGCGCAATATTAGCGCGGTGTGTTCTGCGACAGCCGTCACACGGCAATGCTCCTCCATAAAGTATTATTAAAAAAACAGAACTTACTTCCATGAACAATGTCAGTCAAATCAAAGAATATCACGCCAACATCGGGAAACTGATCAGGCAGCAACAGCTGAAACAGGCCATTGACGCACTTGCTGCCTTTATCAAGGATGTTCCCGAATGGGACCTGCACAGCCTGTTTGACGAAACCCGGACGGCCTACCGGTACATGCTGCAATACTTTGGCAAGGGAGTGAGCGACCCTCACAGGGAACAGCTCTATTCCGAACTCATACGCAAGATATTCATTGTCAACGAACGACTCATGTGCGCACGCCTGGAACTCTTCTCATCGGAAATATACTACTCCACCATGCGCCAGTACCGAAACGAAAACCGCCGCATCAGCGATTTCCAGCTCATTTTCGAATCGTTTACCGAAGACATGGCTATGGCACGCCTGCTCAGCGAGGGTGACAAGCTCAAGAAACAGACCAACGCACTGCGTGTCACACACGAGGAGAACCAGAACACATTCTTCTGCAAGGTATGGACCTCACCGGTATGGAACGCACAGCAGGCTGAAGAGGCACGCAACTTCACCGCTTCAGTGCTCGTGCCCGTCAACGATACGGCCCTCCTCATAAGTGCCGTCACCATGGGCGTGCTACAGATTTTCGACGCACAGAAGATAAATTTCCTGTTTGACGCCTATGCGCATACCAATCCGCAGATAAGCCAGCGGGCACTGGTAGGCATCGTACTGACATGCATCACCTACGACAGCCGCATTGCATACGAGCCCGACCTGCTGGGCCGCCTGCAACTGTTACAGGAAAATCCCGACTTCAAGCGTCACCTGCTCAACATACAGATACAGTTTCTGCGATCACGCGAGACCAAAAAGGCCGACAAGAAAATGCGTGACGAAATCATACCCGAAGTGATGAAAAGCAACCGCAACTTTGACCGATCCAAGCTCCGCTTCATCAATCCTGAAGAAGATCTTTTTACGGACGACAAGAACCCGGAATGGGAAAAGTGGAAAGAAAATACCGAACTGACGCATAAGATTCAGGAACTTGGCGACATGCAGATGGAGGGAATAGACGTATACATGAGTACCTTTGCTCAGCTCAAGACATTCCCATTCTTCCGGAACCTGTGCAACTGGTTCTATCCTTTCGATCCACAGCACAGTGCCGTATTGCGGGTATTCCCCGAAGAAAGGCAGAAAAACAACTTTATCGTAAGCCATATCCTGGAATCATCGTTCTTCTGCGACTCTGACAAGTATTCGTTCTGCTTCACCATTGAAAACATTTCAAAGACACAGCATGAAACTTTCTCAGAAAACCTCACCGATCAGAACGAAATGATCAAGGAAATGCAGAAGACGATAACAACCGGGCGTGACACCGCGGAAGTCATCGTGCGTCAGTATGTGCAGGACCTCTACCGTTTTTACAAAATCTACCCGCATCGACACGAATTTGACGATGTGTTCGAAACGGCCGACCTCAACTTCCGGAACTGCACCGCCCTGCAGCCTTTCCTCTCCAATGCCGACAGCATGCGCGCCGTGGCCGAATACCTCTTTCATAAGGAATACTATGGTGAGGCCGAAAGCATGTTTGCCCGGCTGGCCGATGAAGACAAAGGAACTGATGCCGAACTGTTCCAAAAGCTCGGCTTCTGTTATCAGAAAGAGAAAGACTACGCACGTGCCGTTGAGGCATACCTCAAGGCCGATCTGCGCAAGCCCGACACACTATGGACCGTGCGTCATCTGGCTCAATGCCATAAACTGGCCAAACAACCCGAGAAAGCACTGCCCTACTATCTGAAAGCACTCGAAATCCAACCTGAAAACACCGTGCTCCTTTTACAGACGGGCGAGTGCGAGGCCGAGCTCCGTGCATTCGATGATGCCTTCATACGCTTCTTCAAGGCGGAATACCTCAAACCCGACTCCGTGCGTGCATGGCGCGACATTGCCTGGTGCTCGTTCGTGACCCGCAGACATGAGCAGGCCGACAAGTACTACGCACGCATCCTAAAACAGAGCAGGCCTGAATATGCCGACTATCTCAACGCCGCACACAACGAGTGGGTACAGCAACGCACCGGACAGGCCGTAGCACTCTACATAAAGGGATGCCGCGAACAGAACGACACGGAAGCTTTCATCGCACAGCTAATGAGCGATGCCGATGAACTGGCACGGCAGGGTATCACCGCGCACCACCTCGCCTTGATGGCCGATATAATCAGATACGGCGTACAAGAGACCGACTGACAGGAACGCGCACAGGATAAAAACAGACAATGCATGGAGGTTTCTGCACCGCCTTGCCATTCCCCTATTGCACGCATCGGCACACGATGCGCGCATGTGTCATCCTGCAATCTGCCGCCTTTCCCACTTTCGTCATCACCGGTGCGGGTATTGGTCTTTGCAGCCTCGCCTGTAAGGTTTCAATATTTACCGATTCACGCCGCCTACGTTACCAAAGGGATCCGTGAGTGACATTGACGCTCCGGCATAGCACGCTTTCGTTCCGCACTTCGATTGTCTCACACTTGGGGTCTCGCATGCCGCATTGAGCAAGCATTCTTTTTGAATCAACACGGCACAGACGTAGCCGCCCATATACAATATGGTAACACCTCACATCTGCATGCCTTCAAAGCCAAGAAAGATATTGTAACGTTAATCTTGCCTCTGCCGGCAAAGTACGAAAAGCGGAAAGATATTATTATGCCAAGTTGATCATATCATCATCCGGCGAATCTTGAGTGAAAGTACAAAAAAACGACACTCCTTTGCCGGGAGCGTCGTTTTTTTTATTACAAAGCCGAGCTTATTTTGCCACGCGCTCCAGGCGTTTCATAATAGAGAAGATGAACAATGCAGAGAGCAGACAGCATACAATGAGCACACTCCATACCATCCACAACCGCATTCCGCCCCACAGATAACCGATAATGGCAACCAGATAGTTACCGATGGCGGTAGCCACAAACCATCCGCCCATCATGGCGCCCTTATACTTGGGAGGCGCAACTTTCGATACAAACGAAATACCCATCGGTGACAGGCACAACTCGGCAAACGTAAGCACCAGATAAGTAGATATCAGCAGGTTGGGCGATACCAGAGAGCTTTCGTCAATACCGCTGGCCTTCATGTCTGCAGGAGTAGGCAAGCCCGCAGAGCCTAATGCCATAATCAAGAAACCGCAAGCGGCAATGAACATGCCGATACCAATCTTACGCGGGGCAGAAGGCTCTTTACCTTTCTTAGCCAAAGCGCCGAATACTGCCAATGAAACCGGTGTGAGCGCAACCACGAAGAACGGATTGAACTGCTGGAATATCTGAGGAAGAATAGGCATGGTTTCGTCCATTGTGCTGTAATTGATTCCCAAAACGGCCAAAGCGGCTGCCACAACAACGGCTGAAATGATCTTTGCCTTGCCAGCGGCAGACTGGAATACAGAGAACAGACCGTATACGGCAACGATAATCAGTGTCAGGTTCCATACGCTGAATCCCAAGCGATCTATGCCGGCCACTTCATGAGCCGTATAGTCACGCGCAAAGAATGTCAGTGTAAGACCGTTCTGGTGGAATGCCATCCAGAAAAAGACAACCACTGCAAACACAAGCAACAGAGCCACGATGCGCTCTTTGGTCTGTTGCGGGGTAAGCTCCTCTTCATGCACGTTTGCAGGCTTGGCCTGCTTGCTGTTATAGTCGGCATGCCTGTAAGTAGATCGGGTAGACACGTAGATAATCATGGAGATAATCAAAGAGATGCAAGCCACGCCAAAACCGTAGTTGTATGCTTCGGAAAGCCTGTCGATATAAGACTGGCAGAAATCAGCCATGTTACCCGTATAATTCTGAGCGGTCTGGAGGCTGGTCAGCAGGTCAAGGCCTTCGGGAGTGATGGTCTTGTCAAGATACTGATGTGCCAGTGACGGAATCTGCGCCATGTATGTAAAGCCGGCTTTTCCGAGCACGTAATTGGTAACGGCTGTGGCTGCGGTAGGCGCAAACAGGGCACCGATATTGATAGCCATATAGAACAAGCTGAAAGCGGTATCACGCTTGGCACCGTACTCGGGAGTATCGTAAAGGTTACCTACCATTACCTGCAAGTTGCCTTTAAACAATCCGGTTCCGCAGGCAATCAGCACAAGAGCCGCAAACATGGAAACAAGAGCAGTCCCTCCGGAGATAGGAATAGCCAGCAATATATAGCCGATAAACATGACCACGATACCGAGGGTCACCATTTTTCCGTAACCGAACTTATCTGCTAAAATGCCACCGATCAGAGGAAAAAAGTAAACAGCAGCCAGAAAACTGCCAAAGATTGTTGATGTAACGGCTTCGGTAAAGCCGAATTTTGCTTGCAGAAACAGGGTAAAGATGGCAAGCATAGTATAATACCCGAAACGCTCACCGGTATTAGCCAGTGCCAGGGCGTAAAGCCCTTTAGGTTGTCCTTGAAACATAAACTTTAGATATTAAGATTATTAACAATTAATTTTAAGTACACAAATATATATTTTTTTACTTACGATACAAATAAAACGCAGACTTCGGCCCTTATAATTCACGAATTAAATCGTCTGGAGCTATCTTTATTTGCAAGCCGCGCACCCCCGCACTGACAAAAATATAGGGAAACTGGCGGCAAGACTCGTGAATATAGGTGGGAAATGCTTTCTTCATGCCAAACGGAGAGCATCCGCCACGTATGTATCCAGTGGCAGGCAACAACTCTTTCAAAGGTAATAAGTCACACTTTTTATTGCCCGACACTTTGGCGGCAAGCTTCAGGTCTATCTCATGCCCGCCGGGGATGACACACACAAAATGGCCCGTTTTGTCACCATGCAAAACAATGGTCTTAAACACCTGTTCCATGTTCTCGTCCAGCGTGGCTGCCACATGCGCGGCACTCAGGCCGTTCTCATCCACTTCATAGGGAACCAGCCCGTAATGAATTTTTGCCTTGTCGAGCAAACGGGCAGCATTGGTCTTGCTTATCTTGTTACTCATAATCGCCAACGGTTATTGTCTCATATCCCTATCCAATTCTTCACGCAGAAATGCAGAAGTGTACCCTTCCTCGCAACGGGCCACCTCTTCGGGAGTGCCGCAGCAGAGTACCCTGCCTCCTCCCTTTCCTCCTTCAGGGCCCATATCTATAATGTAATCGGCCGACTTGATGATGTCCATGTTATGCTCTATCACAATCACCGTATTTCCCTTGTCGACCAAACGGTTAAGCTCCGACAGCAGCACACGGATATCTTCAAAGTGAAGTCCGGTAGTGGGCTCGTCAAGTATATAAAGAGTCTTGCCCGTATCACGCCTGGCCAGTTCGGCTGCCAGTTTCACACGCTGGCTCTCCCCTCCCGACAAGGTGGTAGAGGGCTGCCCCAGCCGGATGTATCCCAAGCCCACTTCCTGCAATACCTTTATCTTGTTCAATATCTGTGGAACATTCTCAAAGAATTCCACCGCCTGGTTGATGGTCATGTCAAGCACATCGGCAATTGACTTGCCTTTAAAGCGCACCTCAAGCGTCTCTCGGTTGTAACGCCTGCCGTGACACACCTCACAAGGCACAAGCACATCGGGCAGAAAGTTCATCTCAATGGTCTTGTAACCGTTCCCTCCGCAGGCCTCGCAACGGCCTCCGCTCACATTGAACGAGAAACGTCCCGCCTTGTATCCTCTGATTTTTGACTCAGGCAACTCAACAAAGAGCGAACGGATATCGGAAAGCACGCCCGTATAAGTAGCCGGATTGGAACGCGGTGTACGGCCCAGAGGCGACTGATCCACATTCACTACCTTATCTATATGCCCGATTCCTTCGACAGACGCATAAGGCAACGGGTCTTGAAGCGAACGGTAAAAATGCCGCGAAAGGACGGGCTGCAGGGTGTCATTGACAAGAGTAGACTTTCCGCTGCCTGAAACACCGGTAACGCATATGAACCTGCCCAAGGGAAAGCCAACATCCACATTCTTCAGATTATTGCCCGAAGCTCCGCGCAAAGACAGACACTTGCCATTGCCTTCGCGACGCTTTTCAGGAAGTCCTATCCTCATCTCACCATTCAGATACCGCGAAGTCAGCGTGTGTGATTTTAACATCTCATCGGGAGTACCCGAGAAAACCACCTCACCTCCCAAACGTCCGGCTTTCGGCCCCATGTCTACCACGTAATCGGCATTGAGCATCATACAGCGATCATGCTCCACCACAATAACCGTATTGCCCAAGTCACGCAACTCTTTCAGGGAATCAATAAGCCGTATGTTATCACGCTGGTGCAGACCGATACTGGGTTCATCAAGGATATAAAGCACATTTACCAGTTGCGAGCCTATCTGAGTGGCCAGACGGATACGCTGGCTTTCTCCTCCCGATAGCGATACGGAGGTACGGTTCAGCGAAAGGTAATCCAAGCCCACATCAAGCAGGAATTTCAGACGGATGCGGATTTCCTTCAATATCTCCTCTGCGATACGTTTCTGCCTTGAATCAAGGAAATCTTCAACATGCAGCATCCATTCATAAAGCTCACTGATATCCATTGCGGCGAGCTGGTAAATGTTCTTATCATGTATGCGGAAGCTCAATGCCTCCTTGTTCAACCGCTGTCCGTGACATTCGGGGCACACGTCAGTCTTGGCAAACTGTCCGGCCCATTTCTGCTGAGTGGTCGAAACATCGCTTTCCTGAAGCATCTGTATGTATTTCACAATGCCCTCAAAAGAAGTGAAATAATCAGACGAAGAATGCAGGAGCGAGCTTTTTATCTTTATACGCTCGTCTGATCCGCTAAGTATTTCATCAACAGCCTCATCGGGCAAGTCACCGACCGGAGTCTTCAAACTGGCCTCATACTTCTCAAGAAGAGCCTCAATTTGCCAGAATATCATGGAGTTCTTGTATTTTCCAAGAGGGGCAATAGCCCCTTCATAGACAGAAAGGCTTCTGTCAGGGATAACCTTGCCGATATCTATCAGACTGACAAAGCCCAGTCCCTTGCATCGCGGACAGGCTCCCTGTGGAGAATTGAACGAAAAATTATGAGGAGCCGGATCACGGTAAGACAGTCCGGTAACCGGACACATCAATCTTTTGCTATAATGACGGACAGTATTTGTCTCCGCATCCAATATCATGACAAGGCCGTTGCCCTGTGTCATTGCGGTGGCAATGCTTTGCGACAGGCGTTTGTCGTCTTTACCGCTTATAACCAACTTATCAACAACAACCTCTATATCATGGTTCTTATATCTGTCGAGCTTCATTCCATGCATTATTTCACGAATTTCACCGTCTGTCCTTACATAAAGGAATCCTTTCCTACGTGTTTGCTCAAACAGTTCTTTGTAATGCCCTTTACGGGAACGTACCAACGGCGCCAACAGATAAATGCGTTTTCCGGCATACTCTTGTAATATCCGGCTTATAACCTGCTCTTCGGTATATTTCACCATCTTTTCTCCCGACAGATAAGAATAAGCCACTCCGGCACGTGCAAACAGCAAGCGTAAATAGTCATATATTTCAGTTGCGGTTCCAACCGTCGACCGGGGATTTTTACCGGTTGTTTTCTGCTCAATTGAAATAACCGGACTCAATCCTGTTATCTTGTCAACATCCGGCCGCTCCATTCCTCCCAAAAAGTTGCGTGCATAAGCCGAAAAAGTCTCTATATACCGGCGCTGTCCTTCAGCAAAAAGCGTATCAAAAGCCAAAGAAGACTTGCCACTCCCACTTAGGCCGGTTATCACAGTCAAACTATTACGGGGTATTTCAACATCTATATTCTTGAGATTGTGCACACGGGCTCCGTATACATTAATCTTTTCTATTTCATCTGTCATATATTCCATAAAGTAGTCTATTGCCACATGTCATGCAAAATTAATGTATCCCGGTGATATTACGGGTAAAAAGAATGAATAATATTGTCTTTTATAACAGTATAATGGGAGTTTTTTATACTTTTGCAGCAAAATTAATTCATAAAAACGTCTATGAAACGAGTCTGGCAATGGTTCCTAATTGGCTTGCTTATAAGTACGCCCGTGCATTTACCGGCACAAGAATCCGCCTGTTTCCTGCATACAATCGCGCCAGGTGAAAGTCTGTATTCCATTGCAATTACATATAACGTGTCTGTTGCAGATATTATCCATCTGAATCCGGGCTGTGACAAAGTAATAAAAAGCGGAGAAAAACTACGTATCCCCCAAAAGACAAGCCCTGACAAGCGGCGATTCCATACCATACAACCCGGAGAAACCTTATACAAGCTCACACAGCTTTACAATGTTCCGGCTCAAAGCATATGTGATGCCAATCCCGGACTGAGCGCACAAAACTTCAAAAGCGGACAGGTTATTATTATTCCACAAAAGAATGACACCGGTACGGCCACAGCCACAGCCACAGCTACAGAACAAACTCCCGTATCAACCGCGCCCCAACAGAATTTTCGGGAAATACACAAAGTCAAGCGCAAAGAGACAATATACGGCATCAGCCATCTATACGGCATTACTGAAGAAGAACTTATTGCGGCCAATCCGGAATTGAAAGAAGAAAAGCTCAAAAAGGGCAAATACCTGCGAATTCCATATCACAAAGAAAAAGCCGTCCAAACAGTCAGTGTCCCTGCCAATAATGAACTTTTTAAGAATACTCCCTCAGAACCGATTAAAAAAGACCGTCTGAAAATAGCCGTAATGCTTCCTTTCATGCTAAACAACAGGAACAATGCGGAACAACCCCGCATGATAGAATACTATCAGGGATTTCTCATGGCCATCAATGATCTTAAAAAGAACGGCACATCGTTTGACATTTACACTTATGACACTGAAGATAACGCAACAGCCATAAAAAGAATATTAAAAAAAGACGAGATGAAAGATATGAGCCTGATCATTGGACCGGGCTATTCAAGCCTTATTCCCGAAGTCTCTGATTTCTCTAAAAAGAACAAGATAAGAATGGTCATACCTTTTACATCCAAATGCGATAAAGTCTTCAACAATCCGTATCTGTATCAGATAAATACGCCGCAGTCTTATCTGTATTCTGAAGTATACGAACATTTTATCCGTAAATTCAGCAATGAAAATCTTATTTTCGTAACCTCAGAAGGAAACAACGAAGACAAACAGGATTTCATAAAAGGATTCAAGCAGGAACTTAAAAATAACAATATCCCGTTCAAAACCATCAGTGCCAACAGTAAAGAAAGCATTGAAAAAGCTTTAAGCCCGAACAAAGGCAACATGCTTATCCCCGTGTCTGGAAACAATGTCGCGCTCATCAGGCTGATCCCGTATTTGAAAGCCTTAAAACTGTCATGGGAAGCCGATGGAACTCCTGATAAGTACAAATTGCATCTGTTCGGTTATCCGGAATGGCAGACATACACCAATGAACATTTAAATGATTTTTATGCTTTCGATACTTATTTCTATACATCATTTTACGCAAACAATCTGTCGGTCAACGTAGTCAATTTCCAGAACGCGTTCCGCCAATGGTATCATAAGGAGATTCTAAATACCTATCCCAAATACGCAATTTTAGGATATGAAACGGCATATTATATATTAAAAGGACTGTCTCTTTACGGAAACAACCTGGAAAAGAACTTGGATAAAATACAAGTCACCCCCATACAAACCGGCTTCAAGTTTGAACGGGTCAATAACTGGGGAGGATTTATTAACAAGAAAGTATTCTTCATTCATTTCACACAAAATCATGAACTGATAAAAATCGACTTTGACAAATGAACAAGATATTAAGGAATCTGTCGGTAATAATTATATTTTTATCTGTTCCCCTGTATTCCAACGCACAGGTAGGAGAGTCAAGAAATGATTTGGCTATCGGAATCAATGGAGGTATAAATATGAGCAGCGTAAGTTTTACTCCGACCATCAAGCAGAGTAACATCATGGGCATGTGCGGAGGATT
This sequence comes from uncultured Bacteroides sp., assembly GCA_964444735.1. Taxonomy (GTDB): domain Bacteria; phylum Bacteroidota; class Bacteroidia; order Bacteroidales; family Bacteroidaceae; genus Phocaeicola_A. The sequence goes on from CAYUIJ010000003.1 coordinate 52,400, forward strand.
AAGTATCCGATATACATGCGAGAAATACTTTACTGCCATTTGTGGCCTGCAAGTAGAAATCAACTTTACACAACGCGGATGGAAAGAAGAAATCGATGATGGAAGCAACAACACATACCAACGTGTAACCAACTACATAGAAATCCCCTTTATGTTCAACATGGGATGGGGAAAAGAACGAAACGGAATGAAGTTTTTCATTAATGCCGGGCCTCAGATGAACTTTTTCCTGAGTGAAAAAGAAACATATGGAGGCGATGCATGGGACCCAAGCAAGAGGCCTAACAATGTTACAGAACAGTATGGCAAAAATACCGAAAACAACTTCGATTATGGGATTTCGGGCGGAGGCGGACTTGATTTAAGTACCAAAATAGGTCATTTCATTCTCGAAGGAAGGTACTATTATGGTTTGGCAGATATCTTTAAAAGTACTAAAAAAGATTATTTCGGACGATCCGGCAACTCTACGATTACCGTAAAGCTAAGCTATTTGTTTGATATTGTCAAGACAAAATAAGGCCGTCCTAATAAATACATATCACCCGCTGCATCATAATTAAAAGGACGGCTGTTTTTTTACGGCATAAAAAACAGCAACAGCCTCATGAAGTCCTTATCGGTTTTCTTCTTCAAATCATCACGCAGCCGTTGAATCAGGAGCGATTTCTGTTTTTTTACGGCACTTTCCGATACTCTCAGTATCCGGGCTATTTCCGCATTTCTCAAACCTTGCTCAAAACTCAGGTCAAACAGCATCTTATACTTAGGAGGAAGACTGCCTATCGCATCAAATAATATGTTTAAAGTTTCCTGCTCTATATAGCTGTTTTGAAAATCTTCCTCCTCTTCACCGGAAGACAAATAATTTTCCCGGGCCGATTGCTTTCTCAAAATGGAGACAGTCTGATTATGAATGCATGAATATAAATATGACTTGACCGCAAAAGGAGACCTCAGCATCTCACGCCGCACATAAGTCCTGTATATTGCCTCCTGAACACAATCTTCCGCCATAAATCCCAGATCATAGCCAAGTTGCCTGGAAGCATACAGGATCAGACTGCCATACATGCTTTCATACAGTCCGTCAATTTTTCCGGCTTGAAAATCTATGAAAATTTTCTCCTCCATCGTAAAATTCCGTTAATTCAACACTGTAAAGGTACATAAATTTACATAAAAACTAAATTTCAACTAAAAAAAGCGCACTTTTTTAGTGTCCCAAATAAAAGATATTGCGTCTTGTCAATATAACCGGACATAAAAGGCGGTTTAAAAATATAAGAAATGAACGACAACAATCTTAAATACATCTCGCGGCTTATCTATAAGCAGATAACAGGCAGCATCACAGAAGAAGAAATCCAAGAGCTGCAAAAATGGAGAAGGCTAAGCCCTAAAAACGAAGAGACATACCTGCGTTTAATTGACGTTCGTTTTCTCGAAAGAGAATACCGCAGATATAAGAACGTGGAACATACACGTCCTTTACAAGACATGAAGTCACGCATACAGAGTGAGAGATTACCCCGGCAAGTACGTTTCTGGAAATTTGCCAGCGCGGCGGCGGCCGCTTTGCTGCTTGCCGTTTGCGGCATTACTTTATGGAATACTTCCCGGGACCGGCCGGAAATTTATGAAACAACGGAAAATACAAGCTCACAAATCCCAGACATCAAGGCAGGAAAGACACAAGCCATTCTGACATTGGATAACGGATCGACAATCTCTTTGGGAGCTGACCAGGCACTCAACTCACAACTCATCGCACAGCAACAGCCTTCCTCAAAAAATGAAGCCAAAAGAATCAATAACCTGACGACTCCGCGTGGAAGCGAATTTATGATCATGCTTGAAGACAGCACGAAAGTATGGCTTAATGCGGAATCACAATTAATCTACCCGGAAACATTCGGCGGGAACGAACGAAGAGTGGAAATAAAAGGAGAAGCCTATTTTCAAGTGGCCAAAGACAAGACAAGACCGTTTTATGTGAAATCACCGGGCTCAGTCATACGCGTTTACGGAACGGAATTCAATATCAATGCTTACTCGGAAGAAAAAGAAGTGTATACAACGCTTGTTTCAGGAAGAATTTCCCTGCAGCATGGCAGCGAGAGTAAATCTGAGCTTATTTTAACGCCCGGCCATCAGGCAATATACAATAAAGACAGCAGGATTACCTCAGTTAAAACCGTTAATACCGAAACGATTACCAGCTGGCATAACGGACGGTTTGTTTTTGAAGAACAGACATTGGAGCAAATCATGAAAACGCTTGCAAGATGGTATGATTTTGAATATGAATTTGATAATGAAAACATTCGCAAAACCGTATTTAAAGGAAGTGCTCCACGATATGCCGACTTATCGGAAGTACTTGGCATCTTGGAAAAAAGCGGAGGCCTGGAATTCAAAGCGAAGAACGATAAAATCATAATCACTACAGAATATTAACCAATAAGCAACCAATCATGAACAAAAAAAAGAGAAAACTGCTTAGTGCCGTGCTGCTGGCTGGCTTATGGATGCCCATGACCTCATTGGCCCAGAGCATAAACGCCACGTACAAAAGCACACCTATTGAAAAAGTATTCTCTGATCTCAGAGAGAAAACAAACTATGAGTTTGTTTATCAGAAACAGATTCTTAAAGGCATCCAGCCTGTTACCTGTACCCTTAGGAATTCAGACCTGGACAGTGCGTTGAAAGAGCTTCTGAAAGGGACTGATCTGGAATTCGAAATCGTTGACCAGACTATTATCATCCGGAAAAAGAAAATAAACCAAAATCAGACGCAACCGATATACGGAACTGTCGTTTCCAAAGAAGACGGACTGCCGGTTATCGGTGCCAGTGTCCGGATATTAAACAGCGACCTCGGAACAATAACGGATCCGGATGGAAAATTTGAATTCAGGGGTTACACATTTACCCCCCCCCCTCCAAATTCAAATATCATACATCGGCATGAAGACGGTTACGCTCAATGCAACTTCCAATATGCGCATCGTACTGGAAAACGACACACAAACAATACAGGATGTCGTGGTTACCGGCATCTTTACAAAAGCAAAAGAAAGCTATACCGGTGCGGTGTCAACCATCGACAGGGAACAACTGGATCTCCATAAAGGCCAGAATCTGCTGCAAACATTAAAAAACATCGACGCTTCAATCAACTTTGCGGTAAACAACGTTGCAGGAAGTAATCCGAATGCGCTGCCTCAAATCAATATCAGAGGAAATTCATCATTGCCGATGAGTGTGGAAGAGTTTAACCAGACCGCATCCAACTCGGTAAACACGCCTCTCATCATTCTTGACGGATTCGAAATCTCTCTCGAAAAACTAATGGACTATAATGATGAGGAAATTGAGTCTGTCAACATTCTGAAAGATGCCGCCGCTACGGCCATTTACGGTTCCCGTGGCTCAAATGGCGTAATTGTAGTGGTGACACGGCAGCCAAAGCCAGGTAAACTTCGTGTAAACGCTGAAATGGGTATCGATATTGAAGCTCCCGACTTATCATCTTATGACTTGCTTAACGCGCAAGAGAAATTAGCGCTGGAGAACCAGTTAGGCCTGTATCATTCCGACAGGGCAGAGGACGATGCAAGGTATCAGCAACTATACTACAACCGGATGCACCGCGTTTCTTCAGGCCAGACAACCGATTGGATAAACAAGCCTGTCCGCACGGGAATCGGTTCTCACTATAATGTCCGTATGGAAGGCGGCAGCGAAGAATTCCGCTGGAGTGCCACAGCCAACTACAAGAACACCGAAGGAGCCATGAAAAACTCTTCACGCCGTACTTTTAACGGTTCAATCACCTTAATGTATACCATAAAAAACCTTATCTTCAAAAACTATACATCTTACGGAATAAGCCGTTCACAAGAAAGCAATTACGGATCATTCAGTGATTACGTCGCCCAACAGCCTTATAACATGCCTTATGACGAGAACGGCAACATACAACAATATTTTGAGAACTTTTACGGCTCCAGCCGGGGAAGAGGTGAATTTAACCCTCTATGGGATGCTTCCCTGGGGTCATTCGACAAAAGCGGATATGAAGAGTTAACCAACAATTTCTCGATTGAATGGAAGATTCTTCCCGAACTGACCCTGCGCGGGCAATTGGGAATCACCAGCAACAACAACCACAGCGATGCATTCCTGTCTCCTGACAATTCAAAATTTACAGTAGACGAGGATACATCTCCCGAATACAGTACTGATGAAGGATTCTTCCGTCGCGGAAGCTATACCTACGGAACCGGGAAAAATTATTCTTATAACGCTGACATTACGTTGTCATACAACAAGACTTTTCTTGACAAGCATCAGTTATACGCCGGTCTCGACTACTCCATGAACGAATCACAGGCACGCTTGTATACATTCGAGGTCGAAGGCTTCTCTAACGAGGACATGAGCTTTCTGGGTAATGCACGCCAATATGCGCAAAACGGCATACCGTCAGGGAGCAAGTCCCTGACCCGCATGATGGGCTTTACGGGAAACATTAACTATACGTATGACGGAAGGTATTATCTGGACATGTCTTACCGTATTGACGGCAGCTCAACCTTTGGAACCGATAAGAAATACGCTCCGTTCTGGAGTACCGGTATAGGGTGGAATCTGCACAATGAAAAGTTTTTGACCGGAAACGGGCTGTTCAACATTTTACGATTAAAAGCATCTTACGGACAGACCGGTTCTCAACAAGGATCGGATTCGGGCGCGACTACCCTGTATACTTATCTGACTGACAACAAATACATGAACTGGACCGGTTCCGTATTAACAGAATGGGGTAATCCGCGCCTGACGTGGCAGACTACCGATGAGTTCAACGCGGGTATTGAATTCGGTTTATGGCAGGGACGCTTAAAAGGAGAATTCGATTTCTACACCAAGACAACGTCAAACTTGCTTTCAAACATGGATATTCCTCTTTCCATGGGATTCCCCTCTTACATAGCCAATGTAGGCGAAGTGAAAAACCGCGGATGGGAAGCATCATTGAACGCCTATATCATTCGTGACCACGATCACGAACTCAACTGGATTGTCAGTGGCCAGCTGGTATATGACAAGAACTGGATTTCAAAACTCTCTGAGGCAATCAAAGAACAAAACGAGGCGATCCTAAGCAACGAAGACTATGAAGTGGCCAGCCTGTTCTATGAAGGCAGACCGCAAAACTCAATTTATGCCGTGCGGTCACTGGGCATTGACCCAAGTACCGGCAGGGAGATCTATCTGGATAAAAACGGAAACATTACAGACACATGGAAAGCCGGCGACAAGGTTTACCTGGGTTCAGCCGATCCTCTTTATCGCGGTAATCTGAGCACGATGCTTATGTGGAAAGGATTCACTTTCAATGTCTCATTCGGATATTACTGGGGAGGAAAGACCTATAACCAGACACTGATTGACCGTGTGGAAGTCACCACATACGATCTGACCACCTCAAACGTTGACCGCCGTGTATATACCGACCGTTGGATGAAACCGGGTGATGTAACATTCTTCAAAGGATTCAGTAACGAAGAGACCAAGGCCACCTCACGCTTCGTCATGGACGATAATGTACTGGAACTTCAATCCGTAAGTCTGCAATACCGCTGGAACAATGACTGGATACGCCATTATGCAAGAGTCCAGTCAATTACGTTCGGAATAAACATGTCCGACTTATTCCACTGGGGCTCTGTCAATATGGAACGCGGTACGGGTTACCCGTATGCACGGAATATACAAGGAAGCATTAAATTCTTATTCTAAACACAAACTGTTATGATACGCAAACTATACATACTCGCTTTAACGGGTTTCACATTAAGCACGTCCTCCTGTAATGACTGGCTGGATGTAAGGCCCGATACCGAACAAAAGGAGAAAGACCAGTTCTCTACCTATCAGGGATTTAAAGATGCCTTAACCGGGTGTTACATGTCATTGGGCAGCCAGGACATATACGGTTTACGGCTAACCATGACCAATATAGAATCACTGGCCAATCTTTGGTACATTACAGAAAGCTCCTCACGCTATGAAGACAAAGACCTGACGGCGCATACATACGGCACCACATATGCGGAAGACGCCATCAAAGCCATTTACGCCGGCCTTTTCAACGTAATCGCACAGGCAAACATGATTATCAAAAATGCGGATGAGCGGGGCGATGTTATTCCTTCCCCTGCCGTGCGTGCCACCATTCAGGGCGAGGCTTATGCAATACGGGCCTATTGCCAGCTTGATGTTCTCCGCCTGTTCGGACAGGTCCCGCAAAACGGAGGACAACAAGTGTCATTGCCCTACTCAGAAACGACCTCTATTGATGAAATGCCCGCATACTATGATTTCAACGCCTATGTGGAAAAGCTGAAATCAGACATAGAAAAGGCCGAATCATTACTGAAAGACAATGATCCCGTTTTTCAATATACATTTTCCGAGTTAAACTCCATACCGGCCGGACTTGACGATTTCATGTGCTATCGCCAATCACGCATGAATTACTGGGCCGTAAAAGCCCTTGAAGCACGCATGTATCTATACACCGGACAAAAAGAATCCGCCTACGGGGCAGCCCGTGAAGTCATTAATGCCACCATCAATGGAGAAGCCGTTATTACCATGAGCGGAGAGGCCGATTTCGAAAAGGGCTATAAATTATGTCCGTCTGAATGTCTGTTTTATCTGAGCAAATGGGATGTGAAAGATTATTCCTCATCAATTCTCGTAGGCGGTAACGCCAGTGCCAGCATTGGCGGTTCGCAGCTATATATCACCCTGGATAGGCGCGAAGAGCTATATGCCGGTATAAACACCGGCAATTATAACCGCTACAACAACTGGTGGTATACACAGTGTCAGGATTCATTCGGACAAAAACAGGCAACCATAACCAAATATTATTGGAACGATGACAACATTAAAAATCCGACTCTTTATTATCAAATCATCCCCATGCTTCGCATGTCCGAAATTTACCTTATTGCAATGGAGAGTACCGGCAGTCTGGAAGAAGCGAATGAATTTTATGAAGCGTACATGCTGGAACACAGTTCCTATGACGCATCTGAAAACTTCACTTCACTCAATGAAATCAAGGACTTTATCACAGCGGAATACCGCCGCGAGTTTTTTGCGGAAGGGCAAATGTTCTATACTTACAAAAGACTGAACTCCGCCAGTATGCTCTGGCGCGACGCCCCCGTAAGCGAAAACGAATACATATTGCCGTTACCGGCAACCGAATATAATCCCAACAAATAAATTTACTATTCATCATGAAAAAGAGAACCATAAAACATGCTTTGACAGCTCTCACATTGTTGCCTCTGGCCGCATCGTGTGAAAAAGACCTGCCCCAGTACAATACCCATGACGCATGGCTGAACTTTGTATACTATAACTATAAAGGAGAGCAGATAAATTCGGCAGAATCTCTTGAGGAAGGAGCGACCAATACTTATTATTCCTTTGTCATGTCCAGCATTACAGAAGGCAAGGAGCTCACCGAAGATACGGTATGGGTGGAAGTGTCTACAATGGGATTCCTGTCTGACGAAAACAGAACCGTAGAATTCGAACAGATTGCTACAACCGAAAACGACGCCGCTCCCGGAACGCATTACGTAGCATTTAATGACCCGCAGCTTCTGGCTAAAAGTTATGTTCCGGGAGGAGCCAATACGGCATTTATCCCCATTGTTGTATTACGCGACGCCTCATTGAAAGAAAAAGATGCCGTACTCAGGTTCACCATCAAAGACAACGGAATCTTCAAGCCCGGTTATGAAGCCATGAGCGTACAGACACTCTATATTTCCGGACATTTGAGTCAACCCGGCAACTGGTCAACTCTTTATTTCAATTACTATTTCGGCGAATACGGCCCGAAAAAACACGAACTGATGATTGAATGGACCGGGAAAAACTGGGATGACGATTATCTGGAAGAGCTTTACAACGGTGATCAGGGATATTTGGATTACTTATCCCATTGGTTTATGGAAAAGCTGGAAGATGAGAACCGCAAACGCATGGAAGCCGGCCTTGACATATACAGGGAAGACGATGGAACCGAAATAGATTTTACACCTCTTACTTATCCTATGTAGTTACAAGCTGAAGTCCGCCTTCCCTTAAAAAAGGCGCGGACTCGCCAGCCAGACAAGTTTTATTCTTAAAAACACAGATCAATTATGAGAAAGACAATATCCGGCCTGACACTCATCGGCACTCTTATGCTTGGTGCCTGTTATGAAGACGATTCGTCACTTGGCACGGGAAGCGTAAACGACATTACCATTACGCGGGTTACTGACGAAACCATATCCATTCTTTCAGGCATGAACTTAAAAGATATTCCTGAGCTAAAACCTGAGATTACAAGCATCTATGCCGAAAACGAATTGAATTATAACTGGTATCTGTTTGAAGAAAGCGCAGAAAGCGAAAACGGATACAGGGATTTCCTCATTGCCTCAGGAAAAGAGCCTGACTATGAAGTCAACCTGCCATCGGGAAGTTACATTCTGCTTCTGGAAGTGTCTTCCGGCAGCTTTACCCAGACAGTCACCTATAACCTGTCTGTCGCAACGACTACAGCAACCGGCTTCTATATCCTGAAAGAAACGGCCGACGGCAATACCGAACTGGATTTATATAGTGAAGCCAGGTTAAGTTCAGACTTAATAGAAAGATATACCGGAGAAGCCCTGCAGGGAAAGCCGCTAAATCTGACGACTTTCTACAACGGTGAATTCATTGACCCGGTTGAAAATGTAACCTCTTCCGGCAATATTGTGTATGCATTCACTCAAAACGGAAAATTCAAAGGATTCCGATCTGAAGACTTCGCGGAAGTTTTCCAGAACGACAACCTGCTTTATAGCGGATCGATGCCTGCCGATGAAACCCCTTACAGTTTTGCGAAATCCATATTCTGCACATTATTCTTTTCTTCCAAAGGAATCTACTACGCGGAAAACGGTAGCGATATGACTGGGACTCCCAATACCGGGAAAATGGGATATCCCGCAGACAACGGATCCAGCCAATACATACAGATGGTAGATGAGGGACAGTATTTTGCTTATTGGAACAATACGACTCATACGTTAAACAATATTGACTTTAATGTCACCTTTGCTACTCCGTATGATATGGACGGCTTGCCCGCCGACATGGAATGCATCCATTCCGGCTGCAATTACACAGGGGGTATATCAACGTCTTATTTCCTGTGCGAACAGCCTTCAAGCGGTAACCGTTATTTACTTTTTGTCAGCACATCCAGCCAAATAGATCAAATCATCAGGCTTGACCCGTCACTGCATATAGCCAGAGGCAGTCTTTTCGGTGCTAACGGTCTCACCGCAAGCTATATTTACAGTGTAGACGATAACAGCGTTTATGCATACAGCTGGACAGACCAACGGGAACGCCCTGTTAAGCTTATCGGAATCCCCGAATCGGAAACCATTACCTATATCAGCAACCAGTATCTGAATATAGACTGCCCTTATGATTTTGACAAATTCATTGTCGCGACTCAGAGCGGCGGGAACTATAAACTTTATTTCTACGACAAAAGCGCCATGAATGGCGGAAGCCCCGTCAAAGAACCGACTGAAACGGTAGAAGGAAGCGGAACTGTAAAAGCTGTCCGCTTTATGTCTCCTGTATCTGTCACGGGATTTGAACTAATGTTTTACACAAATCCATATCCCATGTGTGATTAATCAGAAACAACATAGCAAACCGGCATTCTTTTATTTAATGACTTTTTTGCTATAATTTAAATATAAACAGGCCCGTTGTATGAAAAGAATCCAAACAACGGGCCTTAAAAAAGAACCGATTATGAACAAAAGAAATCTGTTACTCGCAGCCACAATGCTATTGACAATATCGGCTACCGCCCAAACCAATTTCCGTCATATTACTTACGATGAAGCCGTCAATGCTGCCAAAGCGGAAAACAAACTGGTATTCATGGACTTTTATACAGACTGGTGCGGTCCCTGCAAAATGATGACGAACGAAGTTTTTCCCAAAAAGGAAGTCGGCGATTTCATGAACGAAATGTCTCCATCAAGTTAAATGCCGAAAAAGAAGGCAAGGAACTTGCCAGACTCTATAAAGTAAGGGTTTACCCGACTTTCGTAGCCATAGATGCCGGCAAGAACATTGTCCTGACAAAAGAAGGCGGAGGCTCTGCCAACGCGTTCGTTGAGGAAATAGACCGTATGATCAACCCGGACAAATCGCCCGAACGAATGAAAGAACGCTATGACTCTGGCGAACGCACTCCCGGACTGATTTCCGCATACGCCGCTTATCTGGTCTCGGAATCACGAAAAGGCAGAAGCGTCAAAGCAGAAATAAAAGAGAAAGCCTATGACATTGTGAGCGACTACTTTGACAGTTTAAGCGATGCCGGCAAACTGTCGCCCGAAAATCTTTTTATTTACGAAAACTATATCCAGGGAGCAGATTGCGGCTTTGCAAAATACATGATTGCGCACCACAATGATTTTGATCCGGCAATCAAACAAAAAACGGACGAAATCATCGGAACGATGCTCAAAAGGCAAATATATTCCTACTTAAGCGGACATAAAAAATATGATGAAAAAGTCTATTCGGACACAAAACGTGATATTCAGAATCTTAGCCTGAACGCAGGAAAGCAATATGACACTGCATATAAATTCATTGAATGCCATGCCAAAGGTGATTTAAACGCATATCTCGACTTGTGCGAAAAGGAATATTCGTCTTTAAGCGGTGAACAACAGAGCAACTTGCTTAGCAGTTTTGCAAACCTGATAGACACCGAAGACAAAACCATACGCCAAAGGGCATCTGAATTCCTAAGAAGTCTGCTGGCCGGCATGAGTGGATCTGATATCATGTTCACCGCATATCAAATAATGGCACTTGACGGCGAGACCAGTCATTAACCTTATGAAAAGGTCTCTTCCGGAAATCCATACAAGGCCGTTTGCAACGCGTTGCAAACGGCCTTGTACGGATCTTTATCATCTTATCGGATTCTATTCCCGCAGGCACTGCCATAAGCGCACGGAACATCTGGAAGTACCAGACCGCACGCTTTTTATTCCATTAGTAACAGTGTTATCAATACGCACGCGCAAATAATACCCTACGGGCCGACGGCTTTCCGGTAAGCATATCCACTCCCGGAGCAAGACTTTCTTCATCAGCATCAAACGGAATACAACGAATGGCAGCTTTTGTTTCTTCCTTGATACGCTCCTCGGTTTCAGCAGTACCATCCCAATGAGCCAGAATAAATCCGCCATTTTCAATCTGCTCCTTGAATTCATCCCATGTATCTGCCTTTACGGTATGCTCCTGACGATATTTCAAGGCTTTCTGATAGATGCTATTCTGAATATCATCAAACAGACTCTTTACATACTCTTCAATTCCATCGCATGAAACGGTGTGCTTTTCAAGTGTATCACGACGCATGATTTCCATTGTGTTGTTCTCATAATCGCGTGTGCCCATTACCAGACGGACAGGAACTCCTTTCAGCTCATAATCGGCAAACTTGAATCCAGGACGCTTATTATCGGCATTATCATACTTAACGGAAACACCCAGCGCACGCAAACGTTCAATGATACCTGCCACCTTGACATCAATCTGTCTCAATTGCTCGCCGCTCTTATAAACAGGAACAATAACCACTTGTACAGGAGCCAGTTTCGGGGGGAGTACCAATCCGTTATCATCAGAGTGTGACATGATCAACGCGCCAATCAGACGGGTAGAAACTCCCCATGAAGTAGCCCAGACATAATCGAGCTTATTGTCTTTGTCTACAAATTGCACATTGAACGCCTTGGCGAAATTCTGCCCCAGAAAGTGTGAAGTACCGCTTTGCAAAGCCTTTCCGTCTTGCATTAAAGCTTCGATGGTATAGGTATCCAATGCGCCGGCAAAACGTTCGCTGGCGGATTTTACACCTTTAACTACCGGCATTGCCATATAGTTCTCAGCAAAACCGGCATATACTTGAAGCATTTTTTGCGCTTCCTCCTCAGCCTCCTCACGCGTGGCATGTGCGGTATGCCCTTCTTGCCACAAGAATTCGGCTGTACGCAAGAACAGACGCGTTCTCATTTCCCAGCGCATTACATTGGCCCATTGGTTACACAATACAGGCAGATCACGGTATGAACGTATCCAGTTTTTGTAAGTACTCCATATAATAGTTTCCGAAGTCGGACGGACAATCAATTCCTCTTCCAGTCTTGCAGCCGGGTCTACAACAATTCCGCTGCCATCTTCCGCGTTTTTCAAGCGGTAATGCGTTACAACGGCACACTCTTTGGCAAAGCCTTCAACATGCTCAGCCTCACGGCTCAAATAAGATTTCGGAATCAACAAGGGGAAATATGCATTCAAATGACCTGTTTCCTTGAATTTATCATCCAACACGCGCTGCATCTTTTCCCAAATCGCATATCCATAAGGTTTTATTACCATGCATCCACGCACCGAAGACTGCTCAGCCAAATCAGCTTTTACAACCAAATCATTATACCATTGCGAATAGTTTTCGCCTCGTCTGGTCAGATTTTTCAGTTCTTTTGCCATTTCTATATTCTATTCAGTTACATTTCTTCTATAACGGGTGCAAAAATAACAATTTTATTAAAAAGAATCCCTGTATACAAAATAGATAAATAATCCCATTGCAAAAAAGTCATCATATATCAGTCTGAAAGTACCTGACTGTTTTCCGGCAGACTTAGATTCGAAGCCGGAATGCGGGGTTCATGCTGCTCCCGGCAGAAACGCGTCATCGGGAACTCCGGCCGGATCCATGATATTGCCGCATCCATAAGATCAGTTTCATAATTATTTGTTTTTTTTGATGTAATATGGGAATATTGTATCTTTGCACATTAATAAATTAATAAATTAATAAATGACATCAAGTTATGTGTGGAATCGTAGGCTATATCGGTAAGAGAGATGCCTGTCCTGTCCTTATAAAAGGCCTGAAACGCCTGGAATACAGGGGATATGACAGCGCGGGGATAGCATTAATCAATAATCAGCATCAATTAAACGTATATAAGACTAAAGGAAAAGTTTCTGATTTAGAACATTTTGTTGAAAACAAAGACATATCCGGCAACATAGGCATAGCTCATACCCGTTGGGCGACTCATGGCGAGCCCTCTCAAATAAACGCTCACCCGCATTATTCATCTTCCGGGAATTTAGCTTTAATACATAATGGCATTATCGAAAACTATGTAACGTTAAAAGAACGCTTGCAAAGGAAAGGCGTTACGTTTAAAAGCAATACTGACACAGAAATTCTGGTGCAGTTAATAGAATACATGCAATTGTCAGGTAAACGTAAACTCGATACTTTGACTGCTCTTCAACTGGCTTTACGAGAAGTTATAGGCGCATATGCCATTGCATTGCTTGACAAAAGACATCCTGATACCATTTTGGTAGCGCGCAAAAGCAGTCCGCTGGTAGTAGGAATCGGTGAAGATGAATTATTTATAGGCTCTGATGCGACTCCAATAGTCGAGTATACCGACAAGGTAGTGTATCTTGAAGACAATGAAATCGGAATTATCCGCAGAGGACAGGAACTAAAAGTCGTAAACCTTAATAATGTGGAAATAAATCTGGAAGTACAGACCATAGAAATGAATCTGGGACAACTGGAAAAAAACGGATATCCGCATTTTATGCTTAAAGAGATCTTTGAACAGCCGGACTGTATAAACAACTGCATGCGCGGACGCGTCAATACAGAATCGACCAACATAGCATTGTCCGCAGTTATTGACCATAAGGAAAAACTGCTGAACGCGCGACGTTTCATCATTCTTGCATGCGGAACCTCATGGCATGCAGGATTAATTGGGAAACAACTGTTGGAAAGTCTTTGCCGCATTCCCGTTGAAGTGGAATACGCTTCCGAATTCCGTTATCGCAATCCGGCTATCGGTCCGGAAGATGTTGTCATTGCCATATCACAATCAGGAGAAACAGCTGACACGTTGGCTGCCGTACAACTGGCGAAAGACTGTGGCGCATTCATTTATGGCATATGCAATGCCGTTGGATCATCAATTGTACGTGCAACCCACACAGGTTCATACATTCATGTGGGGCCGGAAATTGGGGTTGCCTCGACCAAGGCATTTACCGGACAGGTTACTGTACTGACAATGCTTGCACTGGCATTAGCCAAAGAAAAAGGAACCATTGACAAGCAGAAATTCTTGGAAATAGTTCAGGAATTGAACCTGATTCCTGCAAAAATGAAACAAGTCATATCCAAGAACCAGACAATAGCAGAATTGTCACACATATTCACATACGCCCACAATTTTCTTTATTTAGGACGCGGCTATAATTATCCCGTTGCTTTGGAAGGCGCATTAAAACTAAAGGAAATATCATACATACATGCCGAAGGATATCCTGCTGCAGAAATGAAGCACGGTCCGATAGCACTGATTGACACAGAAATGCCGGTTGTTGTCATTGCGACAAAGAATGCCATGTATGAAAAGATTATCAGCAATATACAAGAGATAAAAGCAAGAAAAGGAAAAGTTATCGCACTCGTTTCTGAAGACGATAAAGAAATTGCGGCAATAGCGGACGATTGTATTGAAATTCCTAAAACAATAGAATGTCTGGAACCATTGATCACAACAATTCCACTACAATTACTGGCTTATCATATAGCCATATGCAAGGGTAAAGACGTAGATCAACCCAGAAACCTGGCCAAATCAGTAACAGTTGAATAAACAAAATACAGATGGAACAGTTAAAGCATGAATGCGGCGTGGTAATGATTCGGTTGCTAAAACCGTTAAGTTATTATCAGCAAAAATACGGAACTTGGATGTATGGGCTGAACAAGCTCTACCTGATGATGGAAAAGCAGCATAACCGA
>CAYUIJ010000003.1:67434-75161 GCA_964444735.1 uncultured Bacteroides sp.
GGGCAGGAAGGTGCAGGACTGGCTTGTGTAAAGCAAAAGGCATATCCTGGTGAAGAATACATGTTTCGTGAAAGGGCATTGGGTACAGGTGCCATAACAGAAATTTTTGCTAACATTCATAGCCATTTTAAGGACGTTCCATCAGAACAATTGCATGACGCCGATTATGCCCGTCAATATTTACCTTTCGCCGGGGAAGCATATATAGGCCACTTACGGTATTCCACTACCGGGAAAAGTGGCCTTTCTTATGTACATCCTTTTTTACGCCGCAATAACTGGAGGGCAAAAAACTTGGCACTGTGCGGAAACTTTAATCTGACAAATGTCGATGAGGTATTCGAAAAAATCACTTCGCAAGGACAACATCCCCGAATCTATTCCGATACTTATATCATGCTGGAACAGGTAGGGCACCGCTTGGATCGTGAAGTAGAGCGCCTGTTCGCCCGATATAAGGGAGACGGGCTTTCTGGACTTGAATTGACAAATGCCATAGAAGACAATATAGACCTGACCAATGTAATACGTTCATCAAGCAAAGAATGGGACGGAGGATATGTGATCTGCGGTTTGACCGGAAGCGGTGAATCTTTTGTAATTCGTGATCCATGGGGTATACGCCCGGCTTTCTGGCATAAGGATGATGAAATTTTCGTATTGGCTTCTGAACGCCCTGTAATCCAAACAGCACTGAACATTCATGCCGGAGATATCCATGAATTAAAGCCCGGACAGGCTACTTTGGTTAACAAAAAAGGCGAAATGCGATTGGTACAGATCAATGAGCCAAAAAATGAAAGCCAGTGTACCTTTGAAAGAATTTATTTCAGCCGTGGCAGCGACACGGACATATATAAGGAAAGAAAAGAACTGGGCCGCCGATTGATATACCCGATACTGAAAGCTATCAATTACGATATAGAACATACCGTGATATCTTATATACCCAATACTGCGGAAGCTGCCTTTTATGGAATGCTCGATGGCTTTGACAATTACCTGAATCACCTGAAGATCAAAGAAATTGAAGCCTTAGGACATATACCAACGCACGATGAGCTTGATAAAATCCTGTCAATGCGCATTCGAAGCGAGAAAGTCGCGATAAAAGACATAAAACTGCGCACCTTTATCGCCGAAGGAAATAGCCGGAACGATTTGGCAGCCCACGTCTATGACATTACTTACGGAAGTTTAGAACCTTATACTGATAATCTGGTAATAATAGACGACAGCATCGTACGCGGAACAACACTAAAACAGAGCATTATCAAAATACTGGATCGTTTGCATCCGAAAAAGATTGTTATTGTATCATCTTCTCCCCAAGTACGCTATCCGGACTATTACGGAATAGACATGGCAAGAATGAATGAGTTCATTGCTTTTAAGGCAGCAATAGCACTACTTGAGGAAAGAGGAATGTCTGATGTAATAAAACGCGCATACAATAAATCAAAGGATCAGGAAAATCTGCCGAAAGAAAAAATGATTAATTATGTAAAAGAAATATATGCTCCCTTTACCGATGAAGAAATCTCATTAAAAATGGTTGAGCTCTTGACTGAAGGCGAAGGCATACAAGCCAAAGTGGAGATTGTCTATCAGTCATTGGAAAGTCTGCATGAAGCCTGTCCTAACCATTCCGGAGACTGGTATTTTAGCGGGAACTACCCTACCCCCGGAGGCGTAAGACAAGTAAACAAAGCCTTTATCAATTATATAGAACAAGAATATCAATTCTGACAAAAGAACAACAACCTATTTGAAATGAGAAATGTAACACTAATCCTTGATGATGGAACCCGTTTTCACGGAACATCATTCGGCTATGAAAAACCTGTTGCGGGCGAAGTCGTATTTAACACAGCAATGACAGGCTATCCGGAAAGCCTTACCGATCCTTCTTATGCAGGACAGCTGATGACACTGACTTATCCTTTAGTGGGTAACTATGGCGTGCCTCCCTTTACTTTTGAGGCTAATGGATTGCCTGCTTTTATGGAAGGCTGCAGGATTCATGTCAATGCTGTTATCGTGAGCGATTATAGCTATGAGCATAGCCATTGGAATGCTGTTGAGAGTCTGTCTGACTGGCTAAAGCGTGAGCATATTCCAGGCATTACCGGAATTGATACTCGTGAATTGACAAAAGTTTTACGTGATCATGGAGTAATGATGGGCAAAATCATTTTTGACGATGAGCCAGACAATATACCCGAAGCCCGGTATTCCGGCATCAATTATGTGAATGCGGTTTCATGTAAAGAGATTATCCGTTACAATGAAGGAGGCGATAAAAAGAAAGTTGTATTGGTTGATTGTGGAGTAAAATCAAACATCATACGTTGTCTGTTAAAACGTAATGTCGAGATTATCCGTGTTCCATGGAATTATGACTTTACCACTTTGCAATATGACGGGGTATTCATTTCCAATGGTCCCGGCGACCCGGATACTTGCGATGAAGCCGTTCGGAACATACGCAAGGTTATGAACCTTTCAGACAAGCCTATTTTCGGCATCTGTATGGGAAATCAGCTTTTAAGCAAAGCCGGCGGAGCAAAAATATACAAATTAAAATACGGCCACAGAAGCCATAACCAGCCTGTTCGCAAGGTCGGGACCAGCCAATGTTTCATAACCAGCCAGAATCATGGTTATGCTGTTGACAACAATACATTGGGAGTTGACTGGGAACCTTTATTCATCAACATGAACGACGGATCCAACGAAGGCATCCGCCATAAGTCAAAGCCATGGTTCTCTGCACAGTTCCATCCAGAAGCGGCAAGCGGTCCTACAGATACGGAGTTCTTATTCGATGATTTCGTAAAATTGCTTTAAACCAAATTGAAAACAATTATGAAAGAAAATATAAAAAAAGTCTTATTATTAGGTTCTGGAGCTTTAAAGATTGGTGAAGCCGGTGAATTTGACTATTCTGGATCACAAGCATTAAAAGCACTGAAAGAAGAAGGCATTTATACCGTTCTGATAAATCCTAACATTGCAACCGTACAGACAAGCGAAGGTGTTGCCGACCAAATATATTTCTTACCCGTTACTCCTTTTTTCGTAGAAAAAGTTATTCAAAAAGAACGTCCGGATGGTATCTTGCTTTCATTTGGCGGACAAACGGCGTTGAACTGCGGCATTAAGCTGTTTGAAAGCGGAATATTCGAAAAATATAACGTAAGAGTGCTCGGCACTCCGGTTCATGCAATCATCAACACAGAAGACCGTGAACTGTTCGTAAAGAAACTGGATGAAATCAACATCAAAACCATAAAGAGTGAAGCCGTTGAAAACGAGGAAGATGCACGCAGGGCCGCCCGTGAACTTGGATATCCGGTTATCGTCCGTGCCGCTTATGCATTGGGAGGGTTGGGATCTGGCTTCTGCGATAATGAAGAAGAACTGAACGTATTGGTAGAAAAAGCATTTTCTTTCTCACCTCAAGTTCTCGTAGAGAAGTCTTTGCGCGGGTGGAAAGAAATAGAATATGAAGTAGTACGTGACCGCTATGACAATTGTATCACGGTATGTAACATGGAAAACTTTGACCCGCTGGGAATCCATACCGGAGAATCTATTGTAATAGCTCCTTCACAGACACTTACCAACAAAGAATATCACAAACTTCGTGAACTTGCAATACGCATTATCCGTCACATCGGAATTGTGGGAGAATGTAATGTTCAGTATGCATTCGACCCGGAATCGGAAGACTATAGAGTCATTGAGGTAAATGCACGCTTAAGCCGATCTTCTGCATTGGCTTCTAAGGCTACCGGATATCCTTTGGCTTTCGTTGCAGCCAAACTGGGACTGGGATATGGTTTGTTTGATTTGAAGAACTCAGTAACCAAAACAACTTCAGCATTCTTTGAACCGGCACTTGACTATGTAGTTTGTAAGATTCCACGTTGGGATCTGGGAAAATTCCGTGGCGTAGACCGCGAATTGGGATCTTCCATGAAATCTGTCGGCGAAGTTATGGCTATCGGGCGTACTTTTGAAGAGGCCATCCAGAAAGGATTACGTATGATCGGTCAGGGAATGCACGGATTTGTAGAGAACAAAGAACTGGTCATTTCCAATGTTGACAAGGCGCTTCGCGAACCGACAGACA
This sequence comes from uncultured Bacteroides sp., assembly GCA_964444735.1. Classification (GTDB taxonomy): domain Bacteria; phylum Bacteroidota; class Bacteroidia; order Bacteroidales; family Bacteroidaceae; genus Phocaeicola_A. Next base: position 71,573 of record CAYUIJ010000003.1, read on the forward strand.
AACGAATCTTCGTTATCAGCAAGGCAATGCGTGCCGGTTATACAATTGACCAGATTCACAAATTGACCAAAATTGACAAATGGTTCCTCCAGAAACTGATGAATATAATGAACACATCCAAGGAACTGCATAATATTGACGGTCTGAAGAATTTGGATGTTGCTTTATTGCGCAAGGCAAAGATTCAGGGTTTCTCAGATTTCCAAATAGGCCGTGCCATCAGTTTAGAGAAAAACATGGAAATAGAACAGGCAATCAACGAAGTCCGCGCCTATCGTAAATCTTTGGGAATTGTTCCTGTCGTAAAGCAAATAGATACGTTAGCCGCCGAATATCCGGCTCACACAAACTATCTGTATCTGACATATAGCGGTGCCAGAAACGATGTCGATTATCTGGGAGACCATCGTTCCATCATTGTTTTGGGTTCTGGAGCTTACCGCATTGGTTCGTCCGTTGAGTTTGACTGGTGTGGTGTACAGGCTCTGAATACAATTCGCAAGGAAGGATACAGAAGTGTCATGATTAACTACAATCCGGAAACTGTATCGACCGACTACGATATGTGTGACCGTCTCTACTTTGACGAGCTCACATTCGAACGCGTTATGGATATAATTGAACTGGAAAATCCGCACGGCGTAATTGTCTCTACCGGAGGACAGATCCCTAACAACCTTGCCGTGCGTTTAGATGAAGAACATGTACACATCTTGGGAACCACAGCCAAGAGTATTGACAATGCCGAAGACAGAGACAAATTCTCTGCGATGCTCGACCGCATTGGCGTAGACCAACCTGAATGGAGTGCCTTGACTTCTATGGAAGACATCAAAGCCTTTATCCGGAAAGTAGGATTCCCGGTATTGGTCCGTCCGTCATACGTATTGTCGGGTGCAGCCATGAACGTATGCTCAAACCAGGAAGAACTGGAGCGCTTTTTACAATTGGCAACAAACGTATCCAAGAAACATCCGGTTGTTGTCAGTAGCTTCATTGAACATGCAAAAGAAGTAGAAATGGACGCTGTGGCTAAAGACGGGGAAATCATAGCTTATGCCATCAGTGAACATATAGAATACGCCGGCGTACACTCAGGTGACGCAACCATTCAGTTTCCTCCACAGAAATTGTACATTGAAACAGTCCGCCGTATTAAACGTATATCACGTCAAATCACAAAAGAACTTCACATTTCCGGACCTTTTAACATACAGTTCCTTGCACGCGAAAACGATATCAAAGTTATCGAATGTAACCTGCGCGCGTCACGTAGCTTTCCATTTGTCAGCAAGGTTTTGAAACTTAACCTGATAGAACTGGCAACGAAAATAATGTTAGGACTGCCTGTAGAAAAGCCTGAAAAGAATCTTTTTGAACTGGATTACGTAGGTATTAAAGCCTCGCAATTCTCATTCAACCGTCTACAAAAGACTGACCCCGTTTTAGGTGTAGACATGGCTTCAACAGGTGAAGTGGGTTGTCTCGGTGATGACAGCGCAAGTGCCGTGCTCATGGCAATGCTGTCTGTAGGCCAACGCATTCCGGCCAAAAATATTCTCTTATCAACCGGTACAGCCAAACAAAAGGTCGACATGCTTGATGCTGCACGCATGCTGAAGAAAAAAGGCTATAATTTATATGCTACAGGAGGAACTTCGCGATTCCTTACAGACAATGGCATTGAAAACACATTAGTTTATTGGCCAAGCGAAGACGCGCAACCGCAAGCTTTGGACATGCTCCATAAGAAAGAAATAGACATGGTAGTCAATATTCCCAAGAATCTAAGCGCAGGCGAACTTGACAACGGATATAAGATCCGCCGGGCAGCAATTGACTTGAATATACCATTGATTACAAATGCACGCCTGGCAAGTGCATTCATCAATGCCTTCTGTACTCTCGACATCAATGACATTGATATCAAGAGTTGGGCTGAATACAAATGATTTTTTAGTAAGAGGAAGACAAAGCAGTTTTCCTCCTACCTGGTTATACACCTGCATTAAAAGAGGCACAACCAGTTTCAGGAAATTCCTTATTTTTATTATTTTTATCCATACATCCAATTTAATAGCCTAAAAATTGCTGTTTAAATTTTATTTATAGATGAAAATAAATTACTTTTGTCGCCTGCAATCATAAATAAGATAAATAACAAAGATTCTATAAAATGACGGAACAAAAACAAAATTCAAACTCAGTAGATGTAGAAGAAGCATTAAGCTCTTCAGAAGCATACATTATCAAAAACAAAAAAACCTTTATCGGAGTTATTATTGCTTTAGTTGTAATTATCGGCGGTTATGCGTTATATCACAACTACATTGTAGTTCCTAAAGAGCAGAAAGCTTCTACCATGTTGGCTAAAGGACAGGAATATTTCTCCATGGGGCAATATGAAATTGCCTTAAACGGTGATTCTTTAAATTATAAAGGCTTTGTAAAAATAGCAAGTGAAGAAAGTGGAACTGATGCTGCCAATTTGGCCAATGCATATACCGGACTTTGCTTAGTACAAACCGGGAAATATGAAGAGGCCATTCCATATCTTGAAAAATTCAGCGGAGATGATCAGATGGTAGCTCCTTCAGTAAAAGGTGCATTGGGAAATTGCTATGCACACAAAGGCGATTTGGAAAAAGCCGCTTCGTTATTGGTTGAAGCTGCCAACGAAACAGACAGTCACTCTTTGAGCCCTATTTTCTTATTGCAGGCCGGAGAAATTTATGAAAAACTGGGAAAGAACGAAAAAGCAATTAAAGTTTATCAGACAATAAAAGACAAGTACTTCAATTCTTTACAGGCTTATGAAATTGACAAGTATATAAATCGTGCTTCCAAGTAATCTATTATAAATTAATGTCCTTGAACGGGTTATACATATAATATTATGTTATGTGTATAATCCGTTTATTTTGCAAAATAAAAAGAAAAACACATGGCAACAATTCATCACAATTTATCCGATTACGATATTGATTCCGTTCCTGATGCAGGCAATATGCGCTTTGGCATTGTTGTCTCAGAGTGGAACGGCAGTATCACAGGTTCCTTGTTGCAAAAAGCTATTGCGACTTTAAAAAAACACGGTGCAAACGAAAAAAACATAATAGTGCAGACAGTTCCGGGAAGTTATGAACTGACTTACGGATCCGCACAAATGATAAAAAGCGGGAAAGTAGATGCTGTTATTGCTTTAGGATGTGTCGTTAGAGGTGATACTCCTCATTTTGACTATATATGTGCCGGAGTAACTCAAGGAATTGCATATCTGAATGCGACCACCGACATTCCTGTCATATACGGACTTATTACAACCAATAACATGGAACAAGCAAAAGAACGTTCGGGAGGAAAATTAGGGAATAAAGGAGATGAATGTGCGATTACTGCAATAAAAATGATTGATTATGCTTGTAAATTAAAAAAATAGGCTCAAGACAACTTTAGGAAGATATTATCTTTGTAAGTTGTTATGAGATGATGAGAACAAACATATAAAAAGCACGCACATTTCCGTGCGAAAATGAGGGCTATAATCCGCTGTTCCAGCCTTGATGTCGTGGCTAAGAAAACGGCTGAG